>CAZGJP010000165.1:4271-6191 GCA_964526605.1 uncultured Lentisphaera sp. | reverse complement strand
ATCCATCGGCACGTATTCGTAGATCGTTGAATATGGTTGGTTATAATCGTGCGCAATGCCGGCATTCACCACCACTAATGGATCCGCTCCCAAATCCTCGCACATCTGTAGAAATTCAAAGTAGCCCATTCCGCTGGAGTATCGCCAGCCCCAAATATTCCAATGACCTGGTCGCTCCTCTATTGGACCTAAAGTCTTTTTCCAATCCCAAGCATTTTTCAATCCCATTCCAGTCACAAAACATCCTCCCGGAAACCTCACAAATGCTGGGTTCATTAGCTTTACAAACTCCATCAAATCTTTTCTTAGCCCATTAGGCCGCCCTCTCCATGTGTCTTCAGGAAAAAGTGAAATCATGTCAAGAAAATAAGTGCCAGACGAATGAAATTGCACGAACAGCCTGGCGTTTGCGGCATCTTGGGATACTATCAGACAAAGTTCATACTTTTTCCACTCATCGCTCATGGAAGAGATGCATCCTGAAGATATACAAGTCCCGTTTTCAGCCTCGATTTGAACGGTCAATCTCCCGGTTTGCCCCTTTCCCTTGGCGTAGCACGAAAACAAGTATTTGCCTCCCTTCCGGACAGCCATTCCATCTCCAGTGAAACCCATGTTGTAAATGCCAGTCTTCTTCGAGGCATCCTTGATATCCAAGCAGAGGTAGTTGGGGTTGTTCGCATTCAAAGGGTTGTCACTTTGAATCGCCATACGGGCAGAATCCGGAGCTCCAGAGACCCCTTTCCAGCCAAGAATATCCGTGGATTTATTGCTTTTCGAATTGTTGTCTGGAAGAATAAGAAAAAAACCGTCGGGCCTTTCCATTTCGCGGGAAGACTTGGCATCATCGAAAGATCTGTTTATAAGCATCTCAGCGTAAATCCCCCCTTCGATCTGCCGGCACCAGTCCTCCACAAATATCCCGTGAAGGATCGGACTTGCCTTGCGTCCGGGAAGATCAGTCATGATCCTTATTGAAGACTTGACAGAGTGCGGTTTGTCAGAATTCTCTCCAAGCATAGCCTCTCCTGTGAAAATTATTGTTGAACAGCATGCAAAGATCCTTATTATGTTGCTTGACGCGGGCGGCTTGCAGATCCTAGTCCGTTCACTCATTTTCATTCTCCGTGCAGCATTCAGAATCGTATCTATTTCCTTTTCAGTTGCATCCATTCTGCGACGCGGTGTGGTGGAAGATGTCGTTTGCATTCAAAAGCAGATTGCTATATTTATACGGAACCACATGACCGTCTCCATGCAGGATGTTGCTTGTGTTGCCAAGGTGGACAGGCGCGGACTGCGGTCTTCCCGTCATCGTCCAGGGAATGCAGATAGGACACCATAGTGCGAGCTTCGTGGTTGGCGGACTATATGCGCGGTCCCACACGTCCCCAAGAAGGTAGCGGTTAGCCACATGAGGACAGCGGACAAGATTCCACGAACGTGGTGGCTCGTCGGCCATTCCATGTCCGGCGATCGCGCTGTTCTGAAGGACGCCATATCCACCTCCACCGCCATAGGTCGCAGCGCCCGGGAGATGCTCATCGCTCATCTCAGGACAGCGCCAGACGCCCTTGTAGCATGATCCTCGTTTTTTCCCCGCATCTGTCCCTTGGTCTTCACCGGCCCAATCGCCATTCTTGACTGGAAGATAGCCACCGTCGGAAAGCTTCCTCGACCACCAAGTATTGAAATCAGTGGTTATCACAACTCCATCCTTATCCGACAATGGAGGAAGCCATTCCTTGTAGTCGTTGGCATAGCCATGGAAGGCGATGCCGAACTGTTTGAGGTTGCTTGTGCAAAGGACGGCCTTGCCGACTCTCTTGGCCTGTTGCAATGCCGGCATGAGCAGAGCCGCGAGTATCGCGATTATAGCTATAACGACTAACAGCTCGATCAAGGTGAACTTGATCTAAC
>CAZGJP010000165.1:795-4261 GCA_964526605.1 uncultured Lentisphaera sp. | reverse complement strand
TGGCCTTTTTCATTTCGGGAATTGCATTTTCGGGTTTAAACCGTTTTTAGGTTTTAAGAAAAAAATCTAGATTAATGTTTACTTGATAGTAATATTAGTCCTGCTGAGGCAATTGCAAAAGCCCCTGTGGCTGTGCGGCTTTGTTCTCCTTTCGCTTACGACTCTCATTATGCTTCCTCCTTGTGTTGTCGTGCAGAACAAACCAGCACTTTCCCATGCAATTTGGTTCAATCCTGGACTTTTTGTTTCGCCGCGAAACGATTCTTTCATGTAGAGGCAGTATCCCTCGTCTTTTCTCAGATTACTGCGATTGAGGTCGATTTTCTTCCTCTCATTTGATTTTAGATGCCCCATCTTGACTTCTTGGCTTCCTCGCGACATTAATCTACGGCTATTGCAAAGCTCCGGATTCCCTTCCTTCGAGGTCCTTGATGAAGCGATCAACTAGTTCCTGTTGCTTGGAATCGAGCTCCCTGATTCTCGATTCAGCCTCCTTGATCGCAGCTTCACATCTCTCGATCAAATCCTTTTCCGGCTCTTTTTTCTTCCTCAAAACATCGAGCCTTTCCTGCGCCTCGATCATCTTGCGTTCCTCCTTATCGTAATCGGCGGGCAACATCTTCTCCAAGACAAGTATCAATGAGCCTATCCCGGGGTAATATCGCTCCAGCAAGGAAAGCATGCTTGACGATGTCTTTGCGTAATGGACAGCGGATCCTGAAAACAAAAATGATATTTCCCCCTCGCAATCAGCCAGGGCCACCACTGGCGCTTTTTCAGTCGACATCACAGGATTGTCGGAGGAAGATGCCGCCGTCGTGTCCACGCTTATGCAGTTGAAGAATTTAGCCAATATGTAAATCCTGTAGTTCTTGGCATTATTGAAAACATCATCGCTTATCTCCCTCGACTGCTCCGCCTGCTTCGTAAGGGGCGGGTCTTCCTTTTTTCTGTCCTTGCTCTTCCCGTTGTCATTAGTATCCTTTTTCTTCTGTTTGACTTCCTCCTCCTTGTTTGTATAGAAGAATATCAGGAAAGGATACTTGCCAGCCCCGACATCGAATTTACCTTCCTTCGACGGAGTCTTCACATGGGCAAGTTCCGACACGATTGCCTGGATGTCCTCTCCTTGCGTCAATTGATCGTCAACCCATGAAATTTCGAATTTAGAACGCACCGCGTCCTTGATCTTGTCCCCCGTTGATGAACCACCTCCTCCTCTCTTGGGGGAACCACCGCATCAGCCAGCCTCAGCCTTGTATGTTGTGACTGAAAACGACAAGAAGACAGACATTGATAGCACTAGAATCCTGTTCATCATCTCCTCCTCTAAACTAAAGTTTCAAATGTCTTCGCTTGGGTATTCTATCTCATCATATGTTTCATTTGCTGGATCTTATCTTCGTTCCAGCCAGCCACACGCCATTGATTTCCAAAGAGTCGGCTCCCCACACGGTTTTTGGAGCATTGATTGTTATTTTCATCTTTTTAGCCGAAGACGATGAGATGCTTGTTATTTCAGCCGCCTGCCAGTTGTCGGGAACACCCTCCCCGACGCTGTTTGCCACAGCATTGTATTTCCATTCGATGTCCTTCCAGTTTTTTCCATCGGAGGATTCTTGGAATCGGAAGACGGGCGAATATCCTGGGGGGAGCACGGAAATCCTCTCCATCCTTGCAAATCCGTTCAACGGATCCGAAGGATCGCCGATCTGGTTGAAATAACCATCTGGATCTTTAATGACACATGGCTTGTCTCCGCTGGGGGCAGTATAGTATGGCATCAATGCCAGTTCCTTGATGTCAGCATCGGGATCGGCGGCTTTGTATCCTTCAAGCCAGCTGTAGTGGCCGGCCGACTTAAACTGCGAATTGGCAACCTCATACTTGCAAAAATACTTCCATTTCCCTCCGTCCCAACCGGTCTTCTTCATTACCCCGAACAGAGAAGTCCCGTATATTCGCAGCTTCAGTTCCTTCTTGCCGGAAAGGCTGGAAACATCATATCTTATCGAGCCGGTCGTACCCGGGGCGACGAACCTCGAATAATCATTCTTGAACACATGGTCGTGATCATTGATCTCTTCCGTCGCGCCGTTGTCGCCTCCTTTCTTGACAGGAAGAAAATCCACATTTGCACCAGAACAAGTCGCTGTGATATCACTACATGATGCGAATTCTTTGAGAGCCGAATTGAGCCACCATTTTTCAAGATATGGATCGGAGGGGTTTGATAGTAGGTTTTTATATTCCGCCCACGGGAGCGCACTTGCGTCCGGAGCATCCTGGCTTCCAAGGGAAAATTCGTCCACAAGCACTTTATCCTCGGCTTTTCCGATTGCACAGACCACTGGGATCAAGATGAAAAAAAATCCGGAGATCCAATTCTCGATCTTCATAGGTTCATCTCCTTTTTTATTTGGCGTTCAATATTTTCACTTCAATTAGAACATCATCGGCGGCGACCTTTAGCGATTCGACGACCTTGGCATCGTTCTTTGAGTCTGAGCCGTCCAGAGCCGGATCGGCCGCCAGTGTTGACGGATGTTTGCCAAAAATCGCGCCATAAAAAACATAGGCGTTCAACAAAACTCCGTAGGTGGAGGGATGCTTGATGTCCTTTGGGTTCCTCTCGTATTCATACAGGAAGTTAAACTTCTTCGGCTCCTCCTTTGTCGGTGCGAACTTCATCCAGGCCGGTCCGCATGGCACCACAATTGCGCCGATTTCCTTTCCTACATCTAGGTAGTTCCTGTGTATTTCCTCCGCCGTTTCGGGCTTGTCCACATGTGGAAAGGTGGCGTATAACAGTATCTTGCATTTCGGATTGGACGTCTTTATTCTTTTTGCGAATTCGAGCACGGCCGGGCGGAAACCTTTGAATTTAGGATAGGAGCTGACCGCCTCCTCGCTATGGCCTTGAAGGACGATATAATCCCACAGTCCCATTTTTATGATTGTGTCGAGCTCCTCCTCCTTCAGCATCTGGCTTAGCGAACGTCCTCCGATTGTGAACTCCTCGATGCAGCATTTTAAGCCGTTGGCCTTCGCAATTTGCGCGAGTTTTTCAGGAAGTCCTCCCTTCCACATCGTGAGACTGTTGCCTACGAAGAGTATGTTAGGTCGCGTGTCATCCGCAGGGATGTTTCTTAGCTTTGAACTGTGGAAGACATCCGCGCTGCATATTGATGAAATCATGAATACATTGAACGCAATTAAGGAAAGATTAACCAACTTTCTCATCGCGATCAACCTCCTTTCACTTTTTTGACATGTAGGACAGCAGTTCATCGAGTTCGCAGGTCGCCACACAGCAATACTTGTCTGCCGCCCCGTAATAGACATATAATGTTCCATCAACGACAACATTTCCTGTCGGGAAAACACACCCGTTGTAGTAGCCCTTGCTCTCGTAGTCATATTCGGGTTCCATTATGAAGTCCTTGGTTCTTCCGATAATCTTGGA
>CAZGJP010000165.1:0-785 GCA_964526605.1 uncultured Lentisphaera sp. | reverse complement strand
CATACCCCATGGTAGAGGGCGAGCCAACCTTTCTTGGTCCTCACAGGTGGAGTTGAACCCCCGACCTTCTTGTCCTCCCACCATTCCCTGCCGGAATAGAAAAGCTTATGGTCCGTCCATTCCATCATGTCATCGGAATAGGATATCCATATGGACGGGTTCTTGCATCCGTATTTACGGCCTATCCATTCGTGGGGGCGGGAGAACATGACGAACTTGCCGTTCACCTTCTCCGGGAATAGGATGACATCCCTGTTGTCTATGCGGCTGTCGGTTATTCTCCCGAGCTTCTTGAAGTTCCTAAGATCCCTCGTCATCGCCAGATGGGTGAGCGTGTTGTTTCTCCTTATGAAATGCGGATCGTCAACCTTGGGGACGAAGGATGGCTGGCCTGGCAACCAGTACCTTCCTGGAGCATTTGCCCTTGAAGCATAGGTTACGTAGAAGTAGTCTCCGAACTTGACGATTCTTGGATCCTCTATGCATCCGCCATCTGCACCATTGACGTCGGGAGATAGAACGGGTTTGTCTGACACTCTCTTGAAGTTGAAACCGTCCTTGGATGTAGCCAACCCCAGATGGATGTAGTGCTGGACGTCGTTGCCGGCCGCCCTGTATAGCAGGTAGAAAATGCCGTTTTCATGCCATGCTGCCGGATTCAGAGTGCAGAGGCTCTCCCACTTGTTCTTCCGATTCGCCTTGAGGATAGGATTACCCTCGAACTTCTTGAGTTTCATTGTCAGATTCTCCTTTTTTGATTTATCAATGCTGATGATATTTTTGTA
>CAZGJP010000164.1:798-6209 GCA_964526605.1 uncultured Lentisphaera sp. | reverse complement strand
TCCCAGGGAGAACGGCACTGCGGCGATGATAGTGGGGAGGACTTCTCTGCCGGCGACCATTGTGGCGGCCGCGACAGTGGTTCTTTCCGCCGCCTTCCTCATGAATCGCTTTTTCGCCTGCAATCCGCCCCTTTGCATCGCCGTCGTCGCGGTTTTAGCAGCGAACACGATCTACTGGCTTCTGGCATCCAAGGCGGCGATAGGCGGAGTGACTGGCGACATCCTCGGGGCAAGCTGCGAGACGCTCGAGTGCTCATTGCTGCTCCTCTTCGGGTTTTACATCTCGGCCATTCCCGTCTCCCCCTCCACCATCTGAGAGCCTAAACTCCACTTTCCAGCCCCGGCGCTGGAAAAACTCCTCCGCCGGCGTAGATTAAGGGCAACATGGAAAAAGAATTCACATCGAACGAATCGGTATTCAAGGGCATCGCCGCGTCAGGTGGCGTCGCGATCGGTCCTGCGGCTGTCTTCTCCAAGGCGAAGATCATCGTCGAGGAGAGGAACCTTGCCGCGTCGGACGTGCCCGGCGAACTTGACCGCTTCAAGAGAGCCCTGGACAAGACCAAGTCGGACATCGCGGAATACCAGGAGAGGCTCAAGAGCGTGCTTGGAGAGAAGGACTCGAAGATTTTCGACGCCCACATACTGATGCTCAACGACAAGGCGTTGATAGACGAGATAGAGAAGCAGGTGCGCACGGACAGAAAGAACATCGAGTTCGTCTTCAACCGGACGACGAAGAAATACATAGACACGATATCCTCGATGCAGGACGCATACTTCCGCGAGAGGGCGACGGACATCAAGGACATCAGCGAGCGGGTCCTGCTGAACCTGCTCGACAAGGACGGCTCGAAGAGCTCGCTGTCGGACAAGTTCACCGGGCAGAGGATCATCGTGGCCGACGAGATAGCCCCCACCGACATCGCGGAACTGGACAAGGAGAAGATACTGGCGATAGCCACGGAGTCCGGCGGCAAGACTTCCCACACCGCGATAATGGCCCGCTCCATCGGGATTCCCGCCGTAGTCGGCATACCGAGGGGGCTCACCGACAAGGCGAGGAACGGGGACATCGTGGTCGTAGATGGCTACGTCGGCTCCGTGGTTCTGAAGCCGAGCGAGGCTACGCTCAGCCTATACGCCGAGAAGGAGACGCGGGACGAGAAGCTGCACTCCGAGCTTTTGAACGAGATAAGGTTGAGGCCCGAGACGACCGACGGATTCAGGATTCAGATAGCGGCGAACATAGAGTATCCCGAGGAATGCGATCTGGCGATCAAGTACGGGGCCGGGGGAATCGGGCTGATGAGGTCGGAGTATCTGATATTCCGGACCGATCCGCCCCTGATTCCGGGAGAGGACGAGCAGTTCGCTATATACTCCAAGGTCGCTTCGTCCATGCAGGGCCAGCCGGTGATAATCCGCAGCTTCGACATCGGGGGCGACAAGATGTGCGAATACCTCAACTACAACGAGGAGCCCAATCCCTTCCTCGGCTGGAGGGCGGTGAGGATATTCCTGGAGCGCAAGGATCTGTTCAAGAGCCAGCTCAGGGCCATACTCCGGGCCAGCGCGTTCGGCAACATAAAGGTCATGTTCCCGATGATATCGCTCGTCGAGGAGGTGATTGCCGCCAAGGAGATCCTGGAGGAATGCAAGTCGGAGCTCAAATCCGCTTCGATATCCTTCGACGAGGAGATGAAGCTGGGCGTGATGATAGAGACTCCCTCCGCGGCCCTGATGGCCGAGCAAATCGCACCGCTTGTTGACTTCTTCAGCATAGGGACGAACGACCTGACCCAATACACTCTCGCGGTGGACAGGACCAATTCGAAGATAGCCGACATGTTCCAGCCGGCGCACCCCTCCGTCCTCTCGCTGATAGACCAAGTGGCGAGGGCCGCCAGGCACAACGGGATATGGGTGGGAGTCTGCGGCGAGATGGCCGGCGACCCGCTCTACGCAGCAATACTCATCGGCCTGGGGGTCAACGAGCTGAGCATGACCCCGTCATCCATCCCCCCCATCCGCAGGCTCATACGCAAGCTGCAGCTTGCCGAGCTGGAGGATCTCGCGAAACAAACTTTGATGAACAGGACCTCCGACGAGAACTTGGCGCTCGCGGAGAAGCTCATAAACAAGTCTGCTCCGGAAATTCTATCCATGGGGGAAATATGAGGAAAAACGCTATGGCGGCCAAGGCCCGGACGGCAAGGAGAAGACCAGGCTGGGACGAGTACTTCATGGCGATAGCCGACGTGGTGGCGACTCGAAGCAACTGCTGCAGAAGGCACGTCGCCGCGATAATCGTCAAGGACGGGCGCATAATATCCACCGGCTACAACGGAACCCCGAGAGGGGTGAAGAACTGCGACGAAGGCGGCTGCCCCAGATGCGCATCAGACGTCCCGTCCGGACATAATCTCAGGGAATGCATTTGCTGCCACGGCGAGGAGAACGCCATAATCCAGGCCGCCTATCACGGCACGTCCGTGAAGGACTCGACCATATACTCCACATACAGCCCCTGCCTCCTATGCACCAAGATGATCATCAACGCAGGGATAAAGGAGGTCGTCTACAGACGGAAATACCACATGGACTCCGTCGCAGAGGAACTCATGGCCTCGGTGGGGATAAAAGTCCGACAGATAGAATGAGCCATTTCAGAACCAGGACGTGACAATGAAGACAAACCCCGACAACACGGAGCTCGCCGCGCGGATGTTCTCGATGGGAGAGAAGGCCAGGATCGCCTCCCGCCGGATGGCAGCCATGTCCACCTTCGACAAGAACAACGCCCTGAGGGCGATGGCCGACGCCCTCGACCGCGAATCCGGCGCGATAATCGCGGAGAACGAGAAGGATGTCGCAGCCGCGGCAGACAAGGGTCTTTCGAAGCCCATGATCGAAAGGCTCAAGCTCGATCCCAGGAAGATACGGGGCATGTCGGACGGACTCCGCCAGCTTATCGAGCTCGAGGACCCCGTGGGGAAAATACTGTCTTCATGCATCCGCCCGAACGGGTTGAAGATAGACAAGGTATCCGTGCCGATAGGGGTCGTGGCGATAATCTACGAGTCGCGTCCGAACGTCACGGTGGACTCCGCCGGACTCTGCCTCAAGGCCGGCAACGCGACCATGCTCCGCGGCGGTTCCGAGGCGATCAAGTCCAATTCCGCGCTGTTGCACTGCATCAACCGCGCAGGGCTGGAGGCTGGCGTGCCGGACGGGGCGATACAGGCCCCCCCGCCCGGCAGGGAGGCGGTAAACGCGATGCTGAAGATGGACAGATACATAGACCTCGTCATCCCGCGTGGCGGAGAGGGGCTGATCCGCACCGTGGCGGAGAACTCGAGAATACCGGTCATAAAGCACTACAAGGGCGTATGCCATCTCTACGTTGATGCGAGCGCGGATCTGGACATGGCCGAGAGGCTGGTCGTGAACGCGAAGTGCCAGCGGCCGGGAGTATGCAACGCCATCGAGAGCCTTCTCATACACGGGGACGTCGCCGGAAGTTTCGCGCCAAGAATAGCCAAGGCGCTATCCGACAAGGGCGTGGAGCTGAGAGGCGACTGCGAATTCCGCAGGCTGGCCCCGTGCGCCATTCCAGCCACCGAGGAGGACTGGTCGGAGGAATATCTTGATCTTGTCTTGTCGGTGAGAATCGTCCCCGACGTGCAGACCGCAGCGGAGCATGTGAACTTCTACGGCTCGCAGCACAGCGACGGGATAATCGCCAAGGACCCCGCCGCCGTCTCCTACTTCCTAAACCAGGTTGACTCCGCGGTCGTCTACCACAACGCCTCGACCCGCTTCACTGACGGCGGGGAGTTCGGGATGGGCGCGGAGATCGGCATCAGCACGGACAAGCTGCATGCGAGGGGCCCCATGGGCCTTCGGGAGCTCAACACGTACAAATACATCGTCTACGGGAACGGACAGTGCCGGGGATAGGGGAGCTGCTGTCCTGTATCGCAGATAAGTCGAAATAATATGCGAAGGATTTTGGATGTCCGTACCGTTTGATTGTGCGGAGGCGATGCTGAGACGCAACCGGGCAGTCCGAACGCCAAAAGACTCATGCCGCGAAGCGTTTATATCTCCTTATCGAGCCCATGTGGCACTATTGCTCCATGTCTTTTCAGAACTGATTTTATTTCGGCAACATCGAGTGCCAATGGGGTGTCTCCAGATTTCGCGGATAGCGCTCCCATCGCTCCGGCGGCCTGCCCCGTCGCCATGCATGCTGCTTGGACCCGCAATCCGCTCAAGGCGAGGCGGTCGGCCGACATGATCCTTCCTGCCGCCATGAAATTCCGGCTACCCTTTGGGATCAATGCACCTCTCGGGATGCTTGGGACCACCCCCTCCTTGAGCTTCCAATATTTCCACTCGGAACTATCCATTCCATGCAGATCCACGCCGTAGATGGCGTAGCATAGGGAATCAGGCCAGCACCTTCCCGATTCGAAGTCGGAGATCGAGATCACTGTCTCGCCATCTATTTGCGCGGATTCCCTGACGCCGAGTTCGGGGAAGACGAATTCGAGCCGGATATTCTCCATTCCAGCTTGCCCGCGTAGCCATGAATAAAGACGCATCACAGCTCGTCGTCCCTCTATCTCGAGTTCGGTTCTTCCCCGGCTGGTCCTGGCTTCGCTTGTAGATCGTATATGGTTGGCGTTCATCCCCATGGAGAATATGATCTGCCTAGGATCAGCCTTGTCTATCCTCCAACATCCATCCTCGATTTTCAGACCGCCAGCCCCGGCCGTCTCCCTGAAGGAGGCCGTCAAAGAGTCTAAATCTAGTTTCCCCGGGTCATATCCGGACATCCTGAAGCAGAGGGTCGAAGGCTGGCATGATCCAGGAATGATCAGAGGCATCCCTGCTATCTCGGCAAGATTCGCGTCTCCGGTGCAGTCTATAAGCAGCTTCGCTGAAAAGCACAGCAGTCCGGTCTTGGTGCACACTGAAAGAGTCCATGTGCCGTCGTCGCGTTGCTTTGCTTCCGCTGGCATGCAGTGAAGTATCAGGTCACACCCGGATTTCAGGACAGCCTCGTCGCATACACATGCGAATACATTGGGGTCTATTCGCAAATGCCACTGCGCGGGATTGGTGATGTCCGGTTTCGGTTCGTCCATCAAGGCGGCGGTCCTTCGAACAAGATCCCAGCCTATTCCGGCGATCACCTGCCTGCCCCACGCGAAAAAAACTCCTGGAGCGGGAACCCCTCCATTGGTGACAGTGCCCCCGAGTCTCGAACTTTTCTCAACGAGAAGGGTTTTGGCCCCCATCCTGCCCGACTGCACTGCGGCCACGACTCCGGCGGTCCCTCCGCCGACGACAATCACATCGTATTCAAGAGCATCCATGATTTTTAATCCTTATATTGAGAA
>CAZGJP010000164.1:0-788 GCA_964526605.1 uncultured Lentisphaera sp. | reverse complement strand
AATTTTTTCCCCGCAAGGGCATCCTTGACGAAAACGCCCCAGTAATCGGTTGGGGTATACTCCCAATCTTGAATTATCATTGGTCCGCATTTTGGATGGAAACTGAATCCGGTCCAATGAAATTTATATTTTTGAATGAGCCCCAACATATCTCCTGGCCAAGCGCTTTCAGGACCTACAGGCTCATGCCGCGCATCAGGTTTTATGAACGAAAAATCTTCCCATCTGCGCAGATTTCCAACTTCGCCGATAAAGATTGGATGTTTTTCGGCCGCGCAAAGGAATTTATCCCAGTTTCTTTTCCATGGGTAAACATGAGTTGAGTAGACAATTCCATTTCCGTTTTTATTATCCAGGGAAAAGCCATTTACAACCCCTGTAAGGTCGTATGACCAATCCAGTCCGCCCGCTACGATGATATTTTTAGCGCCTGTATTTCTAATCACATCGATCAGAGCTTGCATTCCAATTGAATAATTGCTTGAATTCCTCTCTTTGTTTTCTTCGACGTTCACATCGCCACTTTTTTCCTTCGCTCCTCGGAGGTCGCCACCGTCCCGCCATATTTCCCAACTTATACCATGCGCCTCATTAAATATTTCGAAGAGAACTGCGGGAGTATTTTTATATTTTCCTGCAAATTCTTTCCAGAACTCCGCATGCTCTGGCATAGGCGCGCCAAACCTATGCAAATCAATCACGATATAAACCCCTCTGCCTGAGCAGAGCCGAATTGCCGCGTCTATGATACTACGATAATATACTCCTCCATCATTCTGCCATTTCCC
>CAZGJP010000163.1:6011-6249 GCA_964526605.1 uncultured Lentisphaera sp. | reverse complement strand
AGAGCGTCAAGCTCCTCGTCCGGCTGCAATGGATCGAGATTCAGCCAAGGATCCGCTCCGAGTTCCTTGCATAGTGCGAGTTCCTGATGGAGGTTCAGCCCGTCGAAATTCTTGCCAGGCGTTGTTTTCGCCGTGAAGACTCCACCGAAGAGGGCGTCATCGAGGGAATTGCGATGCAGGAGGGTCCAGCTTCGAATAGTGGCAGGACTTCCATCCCGTAGCGCCTTGCGGTGACTTC
>CAZGJP010000163.1:1828-6001 GCA_964526605.1 uncultured Lentisphaera sp. | reverse complement strand
TCAACCCACAAAGTGCCGGCTTCCTCCGAATAGATCCCGAGCTTGTCCGGGCCCTTGCCGGGGGCGGGAATTTTCTTCGAGTCTATCTTGAATGAAAACTCATGTTTGCGCCAGTCAGTGCCAACCGTCAGAACTTCGCTGTGCTGTTTTCCACAGATTATGGATACCTTTCCTGAAGGCATTCCCTCTTGGCGCATCCATGCCTGAACCTTGAATGTCGCACCGTCCGGCAGGATCTGCTGGAAGTCGCCCGATGAGGAGAACCACTGGAACATGCCTTTGTTCTTGCCTCCGGGCATGGATATTTTCAGACTCGCCGAACTGCCTCCCTCAGGGCAGAACTGCTTTTCGTCGAAACTCGCGGACACACCCGACTTCCTCTCGGGCGCGAACTGGTTGTATGCGGCATTGCTGAAGCGCTCCCTCAGCTTCTCGTCTTGGACTGAATCCTGCGAAGGCCATTGAGCGAAGCGGCGTTCGACTACAAGGATGTCGTTCTGTGAGAGAGGACCGTTAAACACGGGCTCCAAATCGACGAACTCATCGCCTTTCGTTGCGGAATATTTCAGTATTTTCCCTTCATAAACCTTATTGAGACGGCTGTTCTCGATGTGGTATATCAAAGCTTTGCCTCCATCGTATATCCCAGCGGGAATGCCGTTCCAGAATCCTAGTCCGCAGTGCCAGAACTTTTTCCCCGTCTCATTGGGGCTATTGTGCGGATCGTAGATGCGGGATCCGTCAAGACGGCACTCAGGCCCGAACGTGTGTATGTGCCGGATCTCGTAGGACTCCATCGAGCTCATCACGTTCCACAGATTGGATATCCGGGTAGGATACCATGGAACTGGCGCGCCAGACTCAAAGTTCAGACCGAATCTGGCCGGATTCTCCACCACAACCTCGTTGGTGACGGCGAAGACGTCAATCGGGGTGTCCTTATGGACATCAACCCGCATCGCCCATGACGATGAAGACCAGATTAGGGTTGCCAAGGCAACATGGACATGATTTTTTTTCATACACTTCCTCTTTTATATTGCTATCACGAAATTGTAATACAATTACTCAGGGATGAACAAATACGTGCCGTCGGTGCTCAATGGCAGAAGATCGTTCCTCTCGCCGCTCGCATGCCCATCGAGGAAAAGCAGATTGACCGTCTTCCTGTGGCGCTTCACATAACGCATGTATCCCCACGTCCCCGTGTCAACCGAAGCAGGATCTACATCGTCTCCGGGCGAAAGAAGCAGTGAATGCGAATATTGACAGCACATCCAGTTGCTCATTCCATCCATGTGCGTGACAAACTTGTCGGGACGCTTCTGGCGTGTGACTTTCCACGCCTTGGTCCCGCTGTTGTTGTCTAAATTACTGTTCATCCCGATCCCTCTGCCAGACATGTTGAGGTTCGCGGCTACATCAGCGAGCCCGAAATTTGCCGCTCCTGGGCATATCCAAACACCGGTCTTCGAAAGATTTCCAATATAACTGCTCTCGGTTTTGTTGCCTATGTATTCTCCCCAGTTTCTCGCGTCGAACCACAGGCGAGCCCCGGTCCTGAAAGTGGCTATGCGATCTTCTCCATCAACTGAATAATTCGCCATGCCGAGCCCGAGTTGCTTCAGATTGTTCAGGCAGGCTATCGTCTTGGCCTGCTCCTTCGCCGCCTTGAGAGCCGGCAATAGCAACGCCGCGAGAATCGCGATTATAGCGATCACGACCAGAAGCTCAATCAAAGTGAATCTGTTCTCCCTTGTTTTCATTTCTCCTACATTTCTTGTCATTTGTTTCTGACAACTCTGAATCCAATTTCGTCGTTCGCAAGTCCGACAGAGAGACCTCCGCCTATGTTGTATCTTGCCGCGAACTTGTTATTCAATGCGGGAGTTGTCGAGCTGATGTTTTCGCATCTGTGCGAGCCGCCTCGGCACTCGGCAAGCCAACCGCCCTTCTGCTGAGCTTGCAGAACCCACTCGAAGACGTTCCCGGAAAGATCATGGAAGCCGGCTCCTGTCGCCTTTGTCTTGCCCACTGGATGCGTGCGTTCTCCACTGTTCTCCCGATACCAGGCTGTTTCCGGATCAAGCGTCTTGCCGCTCGGAAAGCCTTCGGAGGCGACATTGCTGGGATGCCCCTTTCCACCAGGCATGGCGCCGGCGAGAAGCGTCCACTCGTCGTTTGTAGGCAGGCGGTAGCCATCAGCCTTCTCATCAACGAAGAAGAGTTTCGCCATGATCCCGTCAAGGCGCGGTTTGGCGTAATAAATCGTCTGCCTATTCGCCAGCGCCATCACACGATGAGGAGGGACGACCTTAATCAGTCTGACCAACTCCGCGTCCTCGTAGTAGCAGGGTTTTGCGCCTTTCATCTCGGACAATGCGTTGCACCAGACAATCGCGTCGAGCGCGCTTATCGAGGTCACCGGCTCGTCCTGCGAATGGGGCGTGGTCTGATTATCCCATTTAAGGCTTCCCGCATCTCCGTCGTGGTCGAATCTGTATCCGTTCAGTTCCGCCCAGTTGTAAACCGTTTTCCATTGCGCATAGCTTATCTCAGTCCTCCCTGCAAGGATGTTGTCCACGGTTGTCATCTCGATGTTTGGCACGAGGGGTGTGGTGTCCATAGTCTTTCCAGTTCTGACCTTCTCCTCTTCGGTGAAAGTCCAGGCGTTCAAGTTCTTGAATTTGGAAATCCCGGACTTCTCCGGCAGTTTGGAAAACTCGATGGACTTCGATGGCCCCTCTCTGCGAACAGGCCTGAAGCCGATCGCGTGATGTCCGCGGGACGGAATCTCGCCGGCGGGCAGTCTTGCGAAATTCGCAGAACCGCCAAGAACCGTGTGCGTCTTCTGTTTTTCCAGATCGAAAACAGGCCCATCCGCATCCCAGATAAAACTCCAGAAATTCGTTGAGCCGGCTTTCGAACTTGAGAACTCCTCCGCCGTAGGAAGACGATAACCGTCGCTGTCGCTCTTAAGATAGATGGCGGGAATTTTCATGGAATTCTCCACGCACGAACGATCCTTCACCGAACGCAGGGCTTTTGCGAATTTCGTATCCTCGTAATAGCATGGAGTTTTTCCCTCGTACTCCGACAGCGCGTTGCACCAGAGAACGGCATCCTGCCAGGTCATTCCTGTAGCAGTGTCAGTCGTAAAACAGTCTTTTGAATCAGCCATTACACCGCCGGGATTTGCATCCTGACAGAAGTTGTATCCGTGGTGCAGGCAGTATTGATTGCGGTTCGCCCACTTGTAAATTTTTATCGACTGTTCGTATGATACATTTTCTTTGGTGATGTATAGGCCGTCCCTGCCGTCCCCTCCGCCGAATTTTTCGAGCGGAAGATTCCACCCGGGCGACCAGGGGCGGTTCACCACCGCGTCCATTCCGAACGCATACCACTTCAGCCAAAATGTAGCGATCTCCCTCGTAGGCTTCGCAACCATCCAGCCGGCGGCGCGGACATCCGTGAACTTATGTTCCTCGAAATTCGCCGTTTTTCTGTCCCACTCGAAATCCCAAGGGCCTACCGGGTTCCATTTCGCCCACTTGACTTTCGCAGGAAAAATCTCGAACAGCGTCTGCTGTTTGGGACGTAAATCCGTCTGTGCGACATAGAACTGCCCCGCATCTTGAACCACAAACTCGACATCCTCCCATCCTCTCCAAAGCTCGCGTGGAACGACATCAATCTGCTTAAGTGCGTATGTATCGTTGAACTTGTCAACAGGATAGGTGCGCGAGATGTAGACTGCAATCCTGCTGTTTTCATCGAAAGAAACCGGATATTTGTCGCCTCCGTTCAGGAAGTCGTCTTTTTTCCAGAGCCAGACCCCGAACGCCCTCATGTGATTTTCCTTCGACTTGAGGCCAAAGCCCATGTAGTTGAGGTCGTCGAAGCCGTCGTGGTTCACATTTATGCCGCCTTCGGTCCAGTGATGCTTTGGGTCGGGGCTGTTATAGACGAGAGTCATCATCCCGCCGTAAAATCTTGTGTTGTTGCCTCTGCGATTATATTCGGATGATTCGAGACTCAACGGAATATCGAGGCTGAAAAAATGCCCGATGCGCCAATTGCCGTCTCCAAGATTTTCCTCCGCGAATTTAGCACCTGCAACAGCGTTGCGGTAGGGCGGTATGGCATATCCGCTGAACCAGCAAAGGTCGT
>CAZGJP010000163.1:1098-1818 GCA_964526605.1 uncultured Lentisphaera sp. | reverse complement strand
CTGCGAAACTCGCAACCGTTGTAAAAATAGCAAGTAAAAACTTTCTAATCTTCTGAAATTTTCCGTTATGAATCATGAAGCGTCCTCATGCTGTCTCCTTTGAAGAAGGAAGATTTGATCAAGATAGTTCTAGCCGCCTTGTGCCCATGTCTTATCCTCGAAATTAGGAGTTCCGTCGCTGTCCTTCCTATCTCGTTCCAGTTTCCGATCATGCCGCTGAAATGTTTTTTCAAACCACGATTGCGGAAACGGAGGTGGTCGGACATGAACGCGGTCAGCGAGACATCGTCCGGGATGCGGATTCCTTCCGCAGACAAGATATCGGCGATGCCTTGCGCCATTTGAGCATTCGATGCTACCACACATGTGAATCCCTTTCTAATTTTAAGCAGCAGGCTTTTCATTGCAGCCTTGTTCTTGGGGTTGGGGTAGCCAGGTCTGTTGTATAGGAAGTCCAGCCTCTCCGCAAAACCACCCGAACGGTCGAACTCCTCGCAAAAGACCCTAGACTTGGTCATGAAGGACTCCACATTCTTTTCAAGATACTCATCGGATGCGTAAATCGTTTTACGATGACCAGCGACCATGAGTTCCGTGGCCATCTGACGCGCCGAGTCGCCTGCGTCAATAAGCACGCAGTCGAAGTTCGTCCCATCACTGTGCCCAACGCAAACCATCGGAATGCGTTTATCACGTATGAAGGACATGAACTTGCTTCCC
>CAZGJP010000163.1:0-1088 GCA_964526605.1 uncultured Lentisphaera sp. | reverse complement strand
GGCCGTTTGTCGGATAAAAAAATCAATCCCCCAATCTCGGCGACTGGAAGCCTCGATAGGAAATCGTCGTTGAAATCAACTTCCTCGCCCTCAAATGGATTCGTGTAGGAAAGCATCTTGCAACCAACGTTCTCATCTGCCGACCTCCCCTGTATGCCTTCGTATAGAATCAATGTGACATCGTCGCGACGACCGAGAAATAGGAAAGGCTTGATTTCGGCCAGTTTAGCCGTGAACTGGGCGACCCGGTGCCCAACTCCGGGCATGGAGTCCAGCACACCCTCCGCCTTTAGCGCATTTATGGCGTTCCTGACCGTCACCCTCGAAATGCGGAACTTCTCCGCAAGCTCGTTCTCGCTCGGAATCAACGATCCACTGCGGAAAAGCCCCGCGCCGATCTGCTCCTTGATCGCTCCATAGACCTCCCTGTATTTAGGGCGAGCACGTCTGGCTTCAGAATTTTTATTCATGGCAAAAAACACCTGTCTTATCTTGTCTTTACATGTATTATAAATTGCCCGACTAAAATGTCAAGTTCTTTTCTTTGTTTTTTTACGGCATTCTTGTCTGCGTGTCCGGTGCGCAGAGACAGCCGCCACGCCCTACGGCTGGGAAGACTGGGGTATTACCAAGGGGATTTAAGGGCGGATGCAAGGTGATTTTCAGGCATCCCTCCTGCGTCACCCGCCGAGCTCGATGCAGCGTTTCCTGTAGTGGAGATAGTTGTCGAGCGGGACTTCCGCCGGAACACCATGGTCGCAACAAGGGATGTAGCCTCCGCGCTCCCGCATCGCCGGCAATATCCTTTCAAGCATCCTGTCTATGTCCTCTTTCGTTTGCGCCAGGACACGCTTGTCTATTCCGCCGCGGATGACAAGATCGGGATGCTCCCTTCCGATGGCCACGACGTCGCAGCCTGACGCCACCTCGAACGGGCTCATCACATCCATTCCAATCGCTTCCTTGTATAATGGGATCACCGGATTCGCAAAACCGTCGGTGTCGACCTGGACATAGATTCGTTTCGATTTGTCGATCTGCCTGGTGCGGAGCTTTCTTATCAGCTGCTGATAGTAGGGCACGAGAAA
>CAZGJP010000162.1:0-6271 GCA_964526605.1 uncultured Lentisphaera sp. | reverse complement strand
TTTACCAGAATTTGCAGTTGAGATTGCAACTGTCCGTGGGGTTGAAATAGACTGCAGACTGCTTCAGGTTGAACCTGAGGTCGTGCATCTCCCCGCGGTAGTCTGCGATTTTCGCGGACAGCTGTTTCACCAGTTCCGGACTGAAAAGATTTTCCGCCAGTTCATCCTTGCGGACGAGCGCCCAGAAAGCGGACTCGGGCTCGATCACTGCGCAGTAGTCCTCGTGGGAGATGTCCAGCGGAACGAGCCGCAGATTCTCCCCGGTGTTGAAATTCTTCATGACTGATGTTTTTTCCTTTTTTTCCCGGCGAATAATGCGAAACGGTTTTGTCCTTTTATCCTCGCAAGAATGCGCGAAGATTTTTTGAATTTGGTAGGGCTGTTTCGCCGAAACCGCCGCGAAGGGCAATGCTGTGCCGCCCGAAAACGGCGCGCTGCCCCGATATCATTGGAATCGGGGTAAACTCTGAGCGCGCCCTACCTTGTAAAACCGCTATGCGGTCTTACTCTTTGACCATGATATAGTGCGAGAGGCCAGTCCCTTTCGCCTTGCATTTCTTCCTGCTCGCGATCACCCTCGACTTCTTCGTCTTCTTCATTTCCCTTCTCCTCTTGTTTTGGAACCGGTCATGGCTCCTGTTTTCCGAGTAAAAAAAAAGATTCCGAAAAAGGCGCCTATGAGTCGCCTTTTTCGGAATCCTTTTCCTTCAGACCCCGTTGTGTTTTTTTTTTGTTTCACGCGTCGTCGCTCTCCGACGACTCGCACAGTTTTTTCACTGTGGCAGGTCTTCTGGCTTCCGGATCGTCTCTCCTGGACCAACCTTCCCGCGACAATATCGCCTTCGCGATCTGCTGCAGTGGCCCTCTGCGAAATTCGCAGAGGCAGTCCGTTCAATCCCCGGTTACAGCGGCGGGTCCGCCGCGGATTCTCACCGCGTTCCTTTCATGCCGAAACGAAATGAAGTCTATATCCGTCTGGGAAAAAGTCAATCCCCGCCTTTTGAAAAATCGTGATTGTCATTCTTTTTGAAGAGGCGCGACAACGTGCCCGTTGCGATTCCGGCCGCGAAACCGCCAATGTGGCAGAGCCACGCGACTCCCCCGGCCTCTCCCGACTTGTGCATTATGAATCCGCCAAGCAACTGCATCCCTATCCAGAATCCCAGATAGGCTACGGCGGGAACCTCGTGTATGCAGCCATATATGATTGTCTTTATCCGTGCCGAAGGGTATAGCGCCATGTATGCGCCCATCGTCCCGGCTATCGCCCCGCTCGCTCCCACGGTGGGAATCGCCGAACTTGAATTGAACAACGCATGAGCCAAGTCGGAGAAGACACCAAAAAAGAGATAGAGCGCGAAGAACGGCAGATGCCCGAAACGATCCTCGATGTTGTCGGCGAATATCCAAAGAAAGAGCATGTTGCCTGCGAGGTGGAATATGTCCGCATGTATGAACATCGAGGAGAACATGGTGTATGCCCCGGAGAGGGATGAAAGGCCGGTGGCCGGCACGAAGCCGCATTGCATGAAAAATGCCCCGAGCTGATTCCCCGACACGAATATCGTCTGGTAGATGAATACGGCGACGTTGAACGCAATGATCGAAAAGACGACGAAGGGAATTCGTCCGCACGGCGTGTCGTCGCCGAGCGGCAGTATTATCCTTGGCATGAACGGGAAGAGAGCCCATCTGGCGCCGGAGTTGTCCTTGTCCATGGAGGAGTATTTGCGCCCTAGGCTGTCGCCGCTGTCCTTCGCGATGGCATCCCCCAGCCTGTTGAGGACCGGATTGCCTTTCATGAAGACGGCCAGCTTCTGGAGTTCTCCGGAGTCGGTCCAAATCCCGCCGCATGATTCGCATTTGTCAACTATCACATTCGAGTCGTATGCGTAGTTGAGCTTCCCCATTCCAGTCCTGCATCTCGGGCAGGCTCTGGATCTCTCGGATATCTTGAAGCCGCCCCGCACCTCCTTGTCCAGCTCTATCTTCGCGTCCGGCACCTTTCCTTCTGAGATCATGTGCTGGATGCTGTCCTGCAGTTCGCCGGGGTCGAACCAGACCCCGTCGCATGATTCGCAGAAATCCAAGGATATATCGTTGTATTTGAAGCTTGCCAGGGTTTTTCCGCATGCCGGGCATTTCATCGTCGGACAGCTCCGCCTGAGATTAACATTGGATAATATAGGCTCCCGGCTTGCGAAATTCGCATCATGAAAGTAGATTTTGTGCAAAAAATGAAAGTGGAGGGGTTATGGGCAAGAGGATGGCGATGATCCTGCTTTTCGGCTTCGAAGAGATAGAGGCTGTTGTTCCGGCGGATGTCCTGAGGAGGCTCGGATTCGACCTGGTCCTAGCGGGGGAGGGGGATTTGGCCGAAGGCTCGCACGGGGTCAGGATGAAAACCGACTGCCGTCTGGACGATCTCGATGCGGACAAGCTCGACTGCATAATCCTGCCCGGGGGCATGCCCGGCTCGGTGAACCTGATGAAGAACGCGAAAGTCCTCAGGCTCGTCAGGGACATGGACGCCGCCGGCAAGATAGTCGCCGCGATATGCGCCGCGCCGATCGCGCTTGCCGCCGCAGGTGTGATAAAAGGATTGAAGATGACCGCCCATCCATCTGTCAAGGATCAGCTGGAGGACGCGGCATACACGGGGGCCATGACCGAGCATGACAGGAACATCGTGACAGGGACGGGCCCCGGTGCATCATTCGAATTCGCGTGCAGAGTCGCAGCCGCGCTGGGAAAAGGGGGCGAGGCTGAAAAGTTGATGAGGGAGATGTTTGTGAAGTGAAAAATAGTATTTTGCGACATCCTTGGCGCAAAAAACGAAGACGCTATTTGCGCCGGGACGTCGCAAGCTACTAAGTATGCCGTTCTTTCCGGGACCAGCTTGCAATGGATGGAAAAATTCCATTCCTGCGCTATTCTAATCGCCTCTCATGGATATTGACGATGAACAAGAAGGAGCCATAATGTCCAGATACAATCCGGTGACTGACGAGATAGCCGCCGAGCTGAAGAGGATAGTCGGCGAGAAATATGTCATATTCAATGATGTCGAGAATCTCGAGCCATATTCTCACGACGAGACGCCGGGCAAGGAGTGGGGTAGGATGCCCGAGGCTGTCGTCCGTCCGTCGTCGGCGGACGAGATTGCGAAAATCGCGAAACTCGCGAACGAAAGGATGGTTCCGATAACGCCTCGCGGTGCGGGTTCGGGGTTGTCTGGCGGCGCGGTTCCTCTCCATGGCGGGATTGTGATATCAGTTGACCGCATGAACAAGGTGCTGGAGCAGGACAAGGACAACATGATGATCACCGTCGAGGCCGGTGTGATAGCGAACGAGATAAACGAGCACATCAGGGAGCATGGCCTCTTCTACGCCGGATATCCGATGAGCATGGAGACATGCTACATCGGGGGGAATGTGGCGGAGAACGCCGGCGGCGGCAAGGCGGTCAAATACGGTGTCACGGCCCGCTACGTCCTCGGCCTGGAGGTGGTGACCCCCACCGGCGAGATAGTCCAGATGGGGGGGAAGCTCCTCAAGGACGTCACCGGATACAACATGGTCCAGCTCATGGTCGGTTCCGAAGGGACCCTCGGAATCATCACGAAGGTGATATTGAAACTCATTCCGCTTCCGAAATATCAGGTTGACCTTCTCTGCCTCTTCAAGAGCTCTGAGGAGGCGATAGCCGCGGTTCCCAGGATAATGACATCGTCGGGGATAACGCCGACTTCAATAGAATACATGGATCGGGAGTCGGTTCAGGAGTCCTGCAAATATTTGAACGAGAACATATCCTACCAGGATGCCGGCGCCATGCTGCTTGTCACCGTGGACGGTTCCGAGAAGGAGCTAGTGGAGAAGGACTACGAGACTGTCGGGACCCTCTGCGAGAAACTCGGTGCGTTCGAGGTCTATGTGGCGGACAATCCGACCACGTCGGAGCGCATATGGAAGATAAGGCGCAACATTCCCGAGGCGTTCAGCGTCTTCTCGAAGAGGCAGTGCGGGGAGGACATCGTAGTGCCGCCGGCCTCGATCCCTCTCATCGTGGCCGAGTTCAAGAAGCTCGCCGCAAAATACAACGTGAGGATTCCTTCATATGGGCACGCCGGGGACGGGAACTTGCATTCGCGCATATCCTGCGGGACGGACTGGAGCGACGAGAAGTGGAAAAGCACGCTCCCGAAAATCCTCGAGGAGCTTTATTCACTTGTCAACAAGCTTGGCGGGAAGATTTCCGGCGAGCACGGAATAGGCCACAAGC
The DNA here is from genome assembly GCA_964526605.1 of uncultured Lentisphaera sp. Lineage (GTDB taxonomy): Bacteria > Verrucomicrobiota > Lentisphaeria > Victivallales > GWF2-50-93 > DYMC01. The sequence goes on along the minus strand of CAZGJP010000162.1, from coordinate 1,984 downwards.
GCAAGAAATACATGCGCACGGTCGTCTCCGAGGAATACATCGACATGCTCAAGGCCGTCAAGAGGGCCCTCGACCCCAACTACATCCTCAATCCCGGCAAGATATTCGACCTCTGAGTTTTATTTCGAGGCGAACGCCGTGAAATGTCCGATGGCGACAGGCGATATCAGGCACTTCAAGCATCCGTGCTTGCGCAGCGCGACGGTTCTGTTGCCGTCAGAATTCCTCAAACTAGTTTCCCGTAACCCTTAAATTTTCGAACAAGATTGCGAAAATTTAAGAGTTACAGGGCACTAGTCAGTTGTGCGAGAAGAGGCCGTTGAGGCATATCGCCAATATGTTGTATGCGGCGTGTGTGAGTGTTGCGGCTGTAATGTATTTGGTGAGGATTCCAAGCTCCTGTTTTTTTCTTTCTGCGATTGTTTTTCTCCATATGATCACCAGGCCGACTGACGATATGGATGCGCAGCCCGAATGCAGGAGCATGCAGACGGTCCAGCGCCAGAGCACCAGCAGGTCGGACGGCTCCGGCACGTAGATGTGGAGATAGAGGAGGTTTTCGATTGTCGCGAAGAGAAGTCCGGACATTGCGCAGCAGATGAAAATCTGGGACGGCGTCTTGAAGAGATACGGTTTCTTTTCCACGGTGAGGAGCGCGGTTGAGATTTTAAGTATCTCCTCTATCGCCGGGGCGAATATGATGGCGGCTGAAAGTCCGACGCCTCCCTGGCCTTGCAGGGCGAGGGCGAATACGCCGACCACGGCCCATATTCCCGAGAACAGGACGAGGAAAAGGGTGTGCAGCCAGGTCTTCTCCTCGCTGGTCGAGTTGATTTTCGCGTCCAGCCAGGAGGAGTATCGGAGCTTCTCCGCGGAAGACGCCCCGGAGAGCTCGCCGCTGAGTCCGGGCTCGTCCCATACGCTGTGCTCGACGGCGTCGTCCTCCGTCGGTCTTCTTCCGGAGAGGATTTTTCCGGCCTTCTCCTCGGACGGATCGGGCGCGAACTGCGAATTCCGCAGATGCGGCTCGAATTCGACCGAGTCGTCGCTACTGGGCTTGGTCATCGGTGTTGTATGCCGTGGCCGAGGCGAGTATGGATACCATGACGGAGGCCTTGTTGGTTGTTGCGCTGCCGCCGATGTCGGCCGAGTCGAGGCGGAGGTTGCATACCGCGTTGTAGCCTTCGGCTCTGGCCGCTTCGATTATCCTCAGCATAGCCTCCCGCCTTGCCCTCGACATGAGGGAGACATATGATTTCATCTCGCCGCCGAAGAAGTTCCTGAGTCCGCCCGCGAATCGTTTGTAGTAGTCGCTTGCGATGGTGACTTCGCCGGTGAGCATTTTCGGCTCCTTGGATGCGTCCGAGATTCCGGGGAATGTCTTGAGGTCGGAGACGAAGAAGCCTTCGCATGCCTTCTCTCTCTCCTCGAGGCTTTTGACATGCTTCCTCTCGGCGGCTCTTCCGAAGAAGAATCCGATCGGCATCAGGATGAGCAGTTGGATTATGAGGTCCATGGTGTGCGCTCCAGGTTTTTCCGATCATTCGATCTTGGATACGACCGCCGCGGTGCCGTATGCGTAGAGTTCGGCGGCGCCGGCCGTGATGGCGCTGGTGGAGAAACGGACGTTGAGTATGGCGTTAGCCCCGAGCTGCTGGGCCTGGGCCATCATCCTCTCCATCGCCTCCCGGCGCGATTCGGTGAGGAGCTCGGTGTAGCCCTTGAGCTCGCCGCCCACGAGGTTCTTGAAGCTTGCGGCGATGTCCCTTCCGGCGTGTTTCGCGCGCACCGTGTTGCCCTGCACCATGCCTTTGAGCTCGACGACCTGGTAGCCGGGAATCGTTTCCGTGTTGACCACGATCATTGGGGTCTCCTGTCTTTGATTTTGATTGATTGTTGGATGAAGCCATTGGGTCCGGTCAGATGATACAATATCACGTCGCGGCGAAAAGCAAATCCGGGGAATTTGTTCTGCGGGTCCGGG
>CAZGJP010000161.1:0-6286 GCA_964526605.1 uncultured Lentisphaera sp. | reverse complement strand
CAGGTCGTATGCCGGGGCGAGTTGGTAACTCCCATCCCTCTGGCGTATAAGGGAGAAATTCTTGAGATGCATGTCCGAATTGCCGGTCAGATAGCAGAAAAGCGCAAGATCGAAGAATCGTATTGCATCAAGTCCCGGCGCCGAGGAGAATTCGCGGAGAGCCTTGCAGACTTGCTCCATGGAAGCATTGTACTTCTGCTCCGTCAGTTTATTCGTGAGCTGGCAGAAATCTTCCATGTGCAAAGGTCCTTCCGCCGTGCGGTCCATGCGCCGTGCGATGAAGGAGAGTTCACCGGACTTGAGGGTTATCAGACCGAACTCTTCGGTCTTGATGCCAACCAGACGGGCAAAAATCATGCAGAAGTGCTCCGCTTCCGGAAGGAATGGAAATCTTCCACTGGGTGGCTTCAGGATGTAATCCCCTTCCAGTCCAACAAGCGTCAAACGGTTTGCACGCAATCTATTGCCTTTTTCCAGATGGATGGAAAGTTTCGGCTGAACTCCGGGCACGGAGATCCTGCTCCGTATGATCTGCACCGCCATCTGGTTCAGTTCCTTCCATGAATAATCCATTATGGGCGCCTTGGTGGAATTGAAAAGGGTTTTGAGGCAGCGCACATGATAGTTGCCTTCGTCCGACGTGGTATCTTTTCCACAGCACAGGCAACGGTTCATGATTCCACCTCGTTGGGAATTTCGCATATGCTGGCAGCCCCGACGCAATCCTTGCAGCATGCAAGCAGAAGCCCCATGCGGTCGCGTGGATCGAGTTTCCAGTTCTCCTGGGCTATCTCAAGCAGCCAGCCCTCTGGAATCAGTCCATCGAAAAAGGGGAAAAGCACGCGGTTGAAAAAAGGCTCGGATTGCAATGGCAGCAGACGGCTGACCGGTATTGCATCCGGAGACTTCATATAATCGGCGGAATATTGAAACGTATATCCGTTTTCGTCCTCTGTGAGCAATCCCGCCTTTTTCCCGAAAAGTCTAAGCTCCGCTTTCCTTGCCATGATTATCCCCCTTCCTGGCCTGGAACCTTCGGAACCGGCCCCAGGCAGTGCCCGAAAAGCTCCAGCACAATGTTAACTTTGTCCATCCGCAAAGTTGCCTTCCCTGATTCAATTTCCCGGATAAACCTCAAGCCTACTCCAGAGCGATCCGCCAACTCGCGTTGAGTCAGACCATGCTGCTTCCTTTGTCTTTTTACAAAATCTGATAATTTCATATCATACCCTTTCGGGATCATTAAATTCGTCAAAGCTAAAAACACACCCTATCGGGTATAATTCTCTTGGTTAAACCATATATTAGACCCTATCGGGTATAATTACAAGTAAATAATTTTATATTTTTGCAAAATTCATCTTGTCCTTTTCCTGCTTCTCTTCCGCGCCTTTTCGAAGGCGTCCTCCTGGGTTGCTGGCGGCTTCTGGCCGTCTCCGCTTCTGGCCTCTGATTGTTTTGTCTGCGGGCTTGCGGGAGGCGTGCTTCTCCCCGGAGCCGAAGGCCTCCTTCTCATCCTCCCGATGCTGGCGGCGAGCATTCCCTGCATGCCGGCATCCTCCAATCCGGCCGACGGCGCGAATCTGCGCACGGCGATTTCGGCGACAAAGGCCAGTAGCGAGAGAAGCGCGAGCATCCGCCAGAAGGGCCTGCCGGACTCCGAGGCCGACGACGTCTCGAAAATCCCGTCGAGCGTTATTCTCTCGCCTCCCCCGGTGGTTTTTGCAAGCCGTTCCATGAACTGCCTGCCGCGCCCGGGATTTCTCTCGGGACGGAACTCCAGCGGATACGGCATGCGCAAGGCTCCAGCCCTGAGGCTGATGCTCCTGCCCTTGGGATCGCTGGCTGACTCGTAGCTATACGACGTCCCCGCCGGGGGGCTTGCGATTTTCGCGGAAAGAGCATGCGGGGAGTCCCATTTCATCCGTATCCTGGCCTTTGCTATCCCATTCGCCGACTCGGTGAGGACAAGGGTCTCGGGAGTGCCCCTGAACGGATCCCTGCTCCTGGACGGATCAAGGTGGATGCAGAGCTCCGCTCCCTTCTCGTCCCTGCGCATCCGCGTGAAAATCGCATCCGACGCCTCGTCCGACGGATTCATCCAGCGAATGCAGGAGAGGAATATCTGTCCGGCCTCCTTCCATTTCCTGAAAGGTCCGCTGAATTCACCTGCGAGCTCGGCGGTGAACGCGACGCTTCTGCCGCGCCCGACCTCGGTGAACGCCAGTATTGGCGTCTTGTTCTCGTCCGCGGTGACGATCCCGGCCGAGGCGCCCGGCTTCAGGAAGCACACGTTGTATCCGCCGACGTCGGGAGCGCCCTTGCCCGGCATCTGCGCTATCAACGGCAGGTCGGATGCCAGTGCGAGCCTGGTATCCTCCTCGACAAAGGCGCCTTTCACCACGCTTATCACGTCCTGGGCAAAGAGCTGCGGCAGTTCCTCCGCGCGGTTCGAGTAGAAGACGTTGCCGCCTCCAAGCGATGCGATGTTGTTCAGGAGCGGGGCGTCGCAGTCCTTCTCGGAGCCGAGCCCGATGACACTGACGGAGACGCCGTTCTTCTGCAAAATTCCCAGAAGCGTCGTGTAGTCTCCCGGCTCCTCCGAGTCGGCGGCATCGGCGAATAGCACTATGTGCCTCGTTCCCGCCTTCGCCCCCTGCATCATGTTTGCCGCATTCGAGAGAGCCTCGTATATGAATATTCCCCCGCCCATGGACTTTATCGAAAGAACTCTGTTCCTGATCGCCGCGCGGGAACCGCCTATCCTGCCCACCTTCTGTATCAGATGCGCGCTCGAATCCACAGCCAGCACCCCGAAGATGTCGTTGTCTGTCAGGAGGTCCAAGACGGCGACTGTCCCGCGGTTCGCCAAGTCCATCTTCTGGAGTCCGCCCTCCGCCGGCATCCCCATGCTTCCGCTCCGGTCGAGGGCCACCACCACCGCGGTCGTGAGCTTCTTGTGTTCGCGCCTGAGCTCCAGTGTGAGGGGAAGAACTTCCTCGACCGGGGACTTGAAGTATCCGCCGGAGCCGAAAGAATTCTTCCCGCCGGTCATCATCAGCCCCCCGCCAAGATCCAGGACAAAGGCCTTCAACGCCTCTTGTCCGGCAAAGCCCAGCTTGTTTGCCGCCGTGTTCTCGATCACCACCGAACCATATGAGGACAGTTTCGATAGCGAGAGCTGGGCGGCCTCCGGCGCGACGTTCTCCATCTCCAGCCTGTTGCCAGCGGCCAGAGGCATAAGCGGGGATCCGGGCGGCCCTATGTGGAGGATTCTCTTCGCTCCTTCGACCAGCATCACATTCTCGGCCTTGTTGTTCTCCGGAACCGAATCGCCCTTCTCCGGGAATATCGTCAGAGAATACATCCTGTATCCCTCGTCGTCGCATCTGTCGTGAAACTCTATCCTCCCGGTCTCTCCCTGGGGGTCCATGATTCCCGACGCCACGAGCTGCTTGTTGTCGCGGAGGAGCGCGTATTTGATCTGTCCGGCTCCGGATGGCGCGAGTATCTCCGCGCTTATCCTGAATATCTCGCCCTTCTCCACGCTCTGCGGCATTTGGAGCGAAAGAACGGCGGCATCCTCCGGACGCGGCCTGCGGAACTCGCGGAAATCGCAAGGCATCATGCGCCCGGACGCTGCAAGCGACTTGAGCGGATCCTCTCCGGTGAACAGACCGTCCCCGATGTAGAATATCTTGCCCGATTTCCCATCCGGTATCAACGAGGCGGCCGTCTTCAAGGCCGCTGTGATGTCGGACGCCGACCCGTCATAGGCCCCCTTGAATCCGCCGAAAGGCAGATCGGACGGAGTTTGCTCCACAAAGGCCTTTTCGGCGAAAGCGACCACGGCGACGAGGTCGCCCGGCTTACGTTCCTTCTCTATATTCCGTATTATCTCGAGTTGCCGATCATGCGAAGCGGGAGGCATGGAGGCGGACCTGTCCGCCACCACCACGAGAACGGAGCCGCCTCCGGAAGCATCCTTGACATATGGCTGGGACAGCGCCAGTACCAGTAGCGACAGCGACGCGAGCGAGAGCAGATTCTGCGCCCTGAACATTCCGCGCCTCAGGATGAAAAGCGCCAGCGCCGGGATGATGAAGACCAGCCATGCAGGATAATGGAATCCAATGCTCATGGTGTTCCTCCGTCCTTCCTGAGGGCATCACCCACGGCACCCTCCTCCTTTGCGATCATCATCAGTCTCGCAAGCGCCACGAGGAACGCCGCGAGAAGAAATATCCAGAAGAAATCCCTCCACACGGCGTATTCCATGGACCTGAAATTCTCCTGCCCGTGTATGCAGGAGCAAAGTCCGGAGAGATCGGACTCCTCGGGACAGAGGAAGTTCACCGCAAATGTCGAATCCAGCGAACGGCTCTGCGAAAATCGCAACGCATAGAGCCCGGAGGCCTCCGCCTTGAACGAGATCCGCGAGTCGCCGTCGTCAAGGGCCGGCAGAGCTTCGACCCCGCCGGATATGCAGTTCGCCGACACATTGTCGCCAGGCGGAATCCGCAGTGAAACCGCCTCCCCGGCCCGGAAGTTCCTGCGATGGAGGCCGGGCCTTTCAGACTCCCTCTCCTTCAGGATGTTCAAGAACAATATCGGCCAGGCCGGAGTCCGGTGCATGTTCGAAGAACTTGCAAAATAGTTCAAGACGAGATTCCTGCCATGCCCTTGCGGGTTTCGCAATTCCGACAGCAACGCCGTGTTCTTGTAGGATATCAACGGGACATATCCTTCCAGCGCCGGAACATCGAAAGCCGTCCATTTCACACCCTCGAGCAGGAGATTCCCGGTCAGCGGAGAATCCTTGTCGCATATGTAGGGGCCGTAGAACGGGGCAAGGCGCTTTCCCGCCGACGGGACTGAGAGGAGCCAATGATCGGAGTCGTCTGCGATTTCCCCCGGCCGCCCCGTCGCTATTATTTCCGCCGATGCTGAGTCCGCCGCCACAACGGCGCCAGCCGCGGCGAAAGCCTTGCGCAGATTCGCCCCGAGAAGCTTTCCATCATCGTTTCCATCGTCAAGAGCGACCAGAACCTTGACCGGCGATTTCGCCTCGGACAGCAGAACCACTCGGTTGTCGGCAGCCATCGCATCCTTATCCATTATTTCCAGGCGGATAGGCTGGTCGAGCCGCGCCGGAACCTCGATGGCAAAACGCAGCGTGTCGGATACGGTCCCATTCAGCGGAGGCGCGTTGAACTTCCTTGAAAAAAGCGTCTTCCCGTCCTGCTCCGCGCAAAGCGAAATTTCCTGCTCCCTTCCGGAAAAGTTCGCGACCTCGGCGAATATCTCCTCCTTTGCGCTCTCCTCGTTGAATCTGCGCGACGCCGAGATGAAGGCCATATTGCCGAGCCCCTTCCCGAACGAGCTCCACACCAACCCTTCGCGGACGACCGGCTCGCCCTTCTCATTGCAGGGTGGCCCCTGGTCCGTCGCAAGATATACGCAGGGGCAGTCGCCCGATATCTGGAACGCGAAGTCGATCGCGGGGGCAAGCGCATGCGAAAGCTTTCCGGGCCTCCACTTGGAGAGAAGCAAGTCCGCCTCCCGAAGCCCGGTCACGGAGGAGGCCAAGGTCCGGGGAGTTTCCCCGCTGACGATGAAGGAGGCGCTGAATGGCTGGTATTTCGACAGCAGCGACATGATCTCCTCGCAGGCCCTGTCACGGGACGATTTCCCATCGGAGGGATCTTCCGCCGACATTGACATCGAGTCGTCCAGGACGAAGACCAGCCTGTGCATGGATTCAGTCCGCCTGCATCCGGGGCTGGCGAGCGCAAATCCCAGAAGACAGACGCAGAGGAGTTCGAGAAACATCAGGAGGGAACTCTCCAGGCGCGACAATTTGCGCCCGCCTCCGTGTCGGCGCAGCGCCGCCTCCCAGAGGAATAGCGCGCTGACCTTCCTCGGCCTGAAACGTCTCTGGAATATGTATATGAGCAGGACGGCCGCCGCCCCGCCCAGCGCGAAAAATCCAATTGGAAAGAGAAAGTTCATCCAACCCCTGAATGAATGACTCAGACGATGCCGGTCTACATGGGAATATAGATGCGTTCCGGCAATAAACCACAGCGCAGTCCGAAGGCTGTCGTTGAAGACCTGCAAATGTCCGTGCGTTGACCTCGATGGTTCCGGTGGCTGGGCGAGTTGTCAAGCCTCTGAATGGCAGTTCAGAGTTGCGCCTTTCATCCCCGCACAGCTTAGGTTCAGAGATCCGAACCTCTGTGAGTTTTACGCCGCCCTTTTTCGTCCATTTTTCAGGCTGGCGGCG
>CAZGJP010000160.1:0-6287 GCA_964526605.1 uncultured Lentisphaera sp. | reverse complement strand
TATTTCCAGTCTCCTGAAGACTGGTACATGGGATTCATGGCTGGGAAGGTGCTGGAGGCGGCTGTCAAGGCTACCAGGAATCCTGCAGATGCGGAAATTGCCGTTACAAGTTCCAGCGTGACCGGAGCAGGATGCAACCGGCATGATCCAAAAGGGCCGCGCGATCCTGAGATCGGCATCATCGCGGTCAGGAACAGGGACACCAGGAAGCTTATGAGCCTTTCAGTGTTCTATTCCATGCATCCCACGGTCATGCATGAGGATTCGAGGAAGGTCTCATCGGATTTCCCTGGATATGCAAGGATGCTCGTCCGAAACAGGCTAGGCAAGGATATTGTCGTCGTCTATCACACGGGGACAGCTGGGAACCAGAGCCCGAGGTATCATGTAAAAGGCCAGACCATCTCTGAAGCAAGGCGGATCGGCCACATGGTGGGGAATTCCGTCATAAGAAAGGTGGCGAAACTGCCGGATTCCGATTTCCGCTCCAATATGACATTGATGGCTGCGTCATGCAAAGTCGAACTGCCTGTCCGCGTCTTCCCGACGGTGACGGAAGCCGAGGCCGGGCTGGAGCTGGCGCGCGCGCGGTATGCCAGGCTACTACGGGAGAATGTGGGGCACGGGCTAATCAGGACTGGCGAATGCAACATTTTCGGTGCGGAAAAGACGCTCGCACTCGCGAAGGCCCAGGGGAACGGAGATCTGTTTGAGCTGCTCAGGAGATATAATCCGGCCGAATTGATGATGCTCGGGATAGGCGATCTGCGCATCATCGGGTTCCCATGCGAGATATTTGTCGAGTATGGCCTGCGTCTCAAGAGGAAATCTCCATTAATGACATTCCCGGTCGGCCTCGCGAACGGTGAACTTCAGGGATACATCGTAACGCAGAGGGCCGCCAACCGCGGAGGGTATGAGGCATGGAATGCGATATTCGCAGCCAAGTCGGGAGTCATCATGGTTTCCGCCGCATTGAAGCTTATTAAAAAATCCATTGCAGGAAATGAATGAAGGCATATTGCGGCAAAGCGGTGATTTCATTGGATCTTGGAAGTACTTTTTTCAAGGCAGCAGTCTTTTCATCACATGGGGCTCTTCTCGGCAAAGGCTCCCATAGGCTAAGATATCTCCACAGGGATGTCCGCGTGGAATTTTCAGTTGAAGAGGCGCGCGAAGGCGCCAGGAACGCCATGAGGAAGGCGATCAGTTCCTCCGCAATCGATGTCGGCACGATAGGAGGCATTGGGATAACGAGCCAGGCGCAGACTTTCACCATATGCAATGTGGCAGGAGAATATCTCATGCCTTTCTTCAGCTGGGAGGACATGCGTTCCGTGTGTGAACATGGGATGATGGACATAGAGCCTCTTTTCTCGGACTTTCCGCTCCACTGCAGTTTCAAAAGGCTTTCACCGCGTCTGCAGATCTGCCAGCTGAAAAGGCTTCACTCCGAGGGCATCATCCGGAAAGATTGCAGGATAACTCCTCTGCCATCATACATGATCCGTCTGATGACCGGGAGGAATGTCACCGACAACAATGTCGCCGCGATGACCGGTCTTTTCTCACTGAAGACCGGCGGCTGGCACAGGGGATATCTGGAATACTGCGGACTGGCCGCGACCAACATGCCGGAACTGGCAGAAGTGGGAAAAGCGGTCGGGAGTACTGCGAAATCCGCAAAATATTTCGGTCTTCCGGAAGGTATTCCAGTTTTCTCGTGTGGCAATGACCAGACGGCAGGTGCTTTCGGGGTCGGGCTTGAGGAAGGAATGCCTCTCATCACTCTCGGTTCGGCACAAGTCGCATACCTGCGGACATCGAAGATGCCAAAGCCTCTGGAAGGTACCGCCAGGGGCCATTATCCCGGGGGCTCATTCTACAGGATGGCCACCTCATCCTTCGGTGGAAATCTCATAAGCAGGATTGTAGGTAAAAAAAATGGAATCGGCAGTTATCAGGAATTCTTCCGGCACGCGGGAAGAGACGGAAGCAAACACAATACCTTCCTGAAAATCGGTGAAGATAGCGGAAAAGTCTCTTGGGACAGGCTCATGGGCAAGGACGAACTGGCCTATTCAGCACTCGCATATCTTTGCAGAAACATGGGAAAGCTCCTCGACATCCTTATTCCAACAAAAACACGGCATCCAGGCAAGATGCTTGTCACTGGCGGAGGAAGCAGGAAATCAAAATGGATTGAAATGCTTTCCAATGAACTCGGCGTTGGACTGATTGTCGTAGACGCGGACCCCCTGTTCGGAACGGCAAAGATGGTTTTGCAGGAGGTCAAGCAATCATGAGCAAGAATTCTGCATCCAAGATCATCGACTGCCACACGCACGTCGGGATTTCAACCAAAAACCATCTGACTGGAGCATATCCTTATGCGATGAGTGCCGAGGATCTGCTTGTCCGAATGGATCTTCTTGGGATAGCCAGTTCGATCGTGCTTCCATTTGATTCAAGCTATTACCTTGCGGAAGAACTTGTAGCAGGGGAAGCCGGCGGGATGATATCCAGCTTCCCATATGAAAAGGAGAACTCAGGACTTCTTGTGGAAATCAACGAGGTCTTTCCGGAATACAGGGACAGGTTGCTTCCGTTCGCCATGTTTGATCCCTCCAGGGAAACAGGGAGACAGGCTGAACATCTGCGGAGCCTGCACATGAAATATGGGTTGTGCGGCCTCAAGACTGTAACCACGTACAACAAGTCCTTCGTGAAGGATTTCCAGATGGAGGGCAATGAGGTCAGGGATCTCGCAATAGAGGGCAAGTTTCCCATTGTTTTCCACTGCTCCTGGCTCAAGACCGACATTTGGGCGAATGTCTTCGATGTGCTTGAGATAGCTGGAAAGAATCCTGGGATGAAAATCTGTCTTGCACATTCGGCGAGGTTCTCGAAGAAAGCTCTTGACATGGCCGATTCGCTGCCGAACTGCCATGTCGACACATCGGCATTCAAGATACATTGTGATCTGGCTGTCGCGGATAGTGCGGCGATACCGCCCCGCAAGGAACGTTTCGATTCCGATTACACCAAGCCTGCAGAAGTCATGAAGGATCTTGCGGAAGCTTATCCGGACACGATTCTCTGGGGCTCCGACACACCATACCATTATTTCGCCCAGCCTTGGACGGACGCCGGAGGAGATAAGAAGGATGTCAGGCTCAAGGCTAGATATGACGACGAGGTGAATATCCTGAAGTCGCTGCCGGACCGGATCATTGCGAAGATCGCATATGAGAACACTATGGGATTTCTTTCAGACAAAATAAAGGGGTGAACGCATGTCAACTTTCAAGTTCGAACCATCGACGCATGTTCCTTTCCGTGACGTGAAGGTAATTGAGATGGCGAGGAAGATCAGGAGGAAGGATTTCGAGAACCATCCGAACAAAAACCTGAATGTCAAGGTGCTGCCCGGCCCCGAGATCGGATTTTTATTCCTGACGGACATGTTCTTCAGGATAAAGGAGGCTATGGAGCAGGACAGGAAGCTTGTGATGATAATTCCACAGCCATGGCCGCTCTATGCGAGGCTGGCGTACATGATCAACCGTGCGAGGATAAACTGCAGGAACCTTTACACCTTCAATATGGACGAGTATGCCGATCAGGATGGGAACATCGCTCCTGAAACATGGGAATTCGGATTCACCCACGCCCTCAAGAAATATTTCTACGGCAATCTCGATCCGAAGCTCCGTCCTCCGGAGAGGCAGATGACAGGACTGAGCAATGAGAATTTCAAGAGTTACGGAAAGATGATAAGCGATCTCGGAGGCGCGGATGTCTGCTACTCGGGACCCGGATGGACGGGGCACATGGCTTTCATCGATCCGGACGCGCCTGAGGTTCCGAAGGATCTGGAATCCTTCAAGAAGCTTGGCCCCACAATCGTCACGCTAAGTCCTTTCACTCTGGCGCAGAACTCCCTGCACGGAAGCTTCGGCTCAAGCGGGGATCTTGCGGCGGTTCCTCCGAAGGCGGCAACGATCGGGCCGGCCCAGTTCCTGGAGGCAAAGCACAATACCGGTTTCTATACCATAACCATCAGGGGATCGTCATCATCATGGCAGAGATTGGTTGCGAGACTCGCACTTTTCGGGCCAGTCACTCCCCTGGTGCCTGATTCGATAATTCAGCTGAAGAAGGCGGATGTCTTTGTGGCGGAGAGCATCGCACAGGACATTGCTCCGGACTGGGATGCGGGATACTGAGGGGGGAATGGCAGAGTGTCAGAGTGGGTAAAGGAATCAAGATGTAGAGTTGCCCGTGCTTAAAGGGCGCACAAGTCTCGGACAAGACTGGATTCTTCGCCGGGACGGCGACCTCGACATCAGGATTGAAGAATAAAAACCTTATATACCATAACAAGGAGAAATGCAATGAAGATTTTCAAGGAAGGCGGTCACAGGCTGTTTGAGAATGATCCGGAGACTGCGAAGATTGTTTCCGAGATGCTGATGGATCTTGAAAAGAACGGGATGGACGCCGTCCGGAGATACAGCAGAAAATTCGACGACTGGTCGCCGGCTAATTTCGAACTGAACGACAAGCAGATCAAGGCGGCGATTGCCAGGCTGGACAAGCAGGTGATCAAGGACACGGACTTCTGCCAGGACAATGTCCGATCATTTGCAAAAGCCCAGCTCAAGACGATGCTACCGCTGGAAGTCGAGACAAGGAAAGGTGTAATACTCGGGCACAAGCACATTCCGGTCAATGTAGTCGGAAGCTACATACCCGGTGGTAGGTATCCGATGTTCGGTTCTGCGCAGATGAGCATAATACCTGCGAAGGTCGCAGGCGTGAAGAAAGTCCATGCATGCACTCCTCCGGTAAAAGGGGAAGGATATTATCCGGCGACAATCAATGCCATGAAGAAGGCCGGAGCCGACAGGATCTTCATAATCGGAGGGGTGCCAGCGCTTGCGATGATGGCGTTCGGCATGGGGGTCGTCCAGCCTGCCGACATCCTTTGCGGTGCGGGCAACAAGTTCGTGGCGGAGGCAAAACGCCAGTTGTTCGGCAGATGCGGCATAGATCTTCTGGCAGGGCCGACAGAGATCATGGTCATAGCCGATGACAGCGCGGATCCGGCATTGGTCGCCTGCGACCTGCTCGGGCAGGCCGAACACGATCCGCACAGCGGAATAGCGCTCGTGTGCTTCAGCGAGGATTTCGCGAAGAGGACAAGCAAGGAAGTTGAAAAGCAGCTTGCGGTTCTTCCTACAAAGGATGTGGCTTCGATTTCCTGGTCGCAGAACGGGATAATTTATATTGCAAAGGACAGGGACGAAGCAATCGCCATCAGCGATGATTATGCTCCGGAACACCTTGAGCTCCACGTGAAGGCGCAGGATTACTATCTGAAGAAGCTTACCTGTTACGGCTCTCTTTTCATCGGGGAAGAGACTACGGTAGCATATGGCGACAAATCGATTGGGACCAACCATATTCTCCCGACAAGCAGGTCAGCACGCTACACAGGTGGTGTCTGGGTCGGAAAATTCCTGAAGACGTGCACCTACCAGAAGATGACGCCTGCGGCAAGCAAGCTTATCGGAGAGGTCACCGACCGCCAGTGCACCATCGAAAGAATGCTCGCGCATGGAATAACCGCCAAGGTCAGGGTGGAAAGATATTCATGAACGAGAGGTGATAAATGTCGAATCCCATGTTCAGTCTGAAAGGAAAGGTTTCGCTCGTGACAGGTGCCGCCACGGGGCTCGGACAGGCGATAGCTGTTGCGCTTGCCAGACAGGGCGCGGATCTCGCAATTTCGGACAAGCCGGAAGTTGATCTTGGCGAGACGGAAGGCAAGCTGAAGGAATTTGGTAATAGAATCCTCAAGGTCGGGATCGATGTCCGGAACATGGACCAGATTAAAAACGGAGCAAGGGAGACTCTTGCATCTCTTGGAAGGATAGACATTCTCGTCAACAATGCCGGTATAAACCGTCCGTGTCCGGGCCTGGACGTCAAGGAATCCGAATGGGACGACCACTACGATGTTAACGTCAAGGGCGGATTCTTCATGACGCAGGCAGTGGTTCCATCCATGGTTGAACGGAAATGGGGACGAGTGATCTTCATATCCAGCCAGTCAGGGCTGATCGGAATCCCCGGACAGCCGATCTACTGTTCCGCAAAAGGGGCGTTGATACAGCTCGCGCGGACTCTCGGCCTTGAATGGGCGAAGCATGGGATCACGGTCAACTGCGTTGCTCCTACATTTGTGGAGACTAACCTTACCCGCAAGAGGCTTCAGAATC
>CAZGJP010000159.1:0-6293 GCA_964526605.1 uncultured Lentisphaera sp. | reverse complement strand
CGGGCCGGTGACCAGAATGAGCCCCCTCGGCTTGTAGAGAATGTCCTTTATCGAGGGAGGCAACCCTATCTTGTCTAGGGGAAGAAGCGTGTTCGGTATCTGCCTCATGACCATCCCCTGGCAGCCCTTCTGGAAGAAGCAGCTCACCCTGAACCGGGCCTTGTCCTCGTATGCGAAACCGAAGTCCACGCCGCCGTCCTGCTTCAGTTTCTGTATGTGGGTGTCGGAAGCCACGGAGCGCACGAGCTTCTCGGTGTCCTCTGGCCCCAGATTCGGCGCGTCTATCGGCGTCATCGAGCCGTGGAGCCTTATCACCGGCGGCAGCCCAACCTCGATGTGCAAGTCGCTCGCACCCTCGTCAACCACCAGCTGAAGCAGATCGTTCATCTCAAGTTGCATGCGTGATCTTCCTATATTTGAATTATGCCACAGTGTATTTTAGAATTTCCTCTATGGTAGTCTCGCCGTCGAGTATCGAGCGTATCCCGTCCTCCCGCAGCGTCCTCATTCCGAGCTCCCTGGCCTTCTCCTTCAGGACGATGGTCGGCGCCTTCTCCATGATCAGCTTGCGGATGGTGTTGTTCACCGGCATGTACTCGCAGATGGCCTTCCGCCCCTTGTAGCCGCTGTTGTTGCAGGTCTGGCAGCCCTTGCCGTAGAAGAACTTCCTGTTTCCAACCTCCTCCCGGTCTATCCCAAGCTTCTTCAGGTCGTCGTCGGTGGGATCGAACTCCGTCTTGCAGTTCGGGCAGATCTTCCTTATCAGGCGCTGGGCGAAGATGCCGACGAGGGATGAGTTTATGAGGAAGGGCTCCACGCCCATGTCCACGAGACGGGTTATCGCGCCGGGCGCATCGTTCGTGTGAAGCGTTGAAAACACGAAGTGGCCTGTCAATGCCGCCTGGATCGCCATCTGCGCCGTGTCCAGGTCTCGTATCTCCCCTATCATGATTATGTCCGGGTCCTGCCGGAGAAAGGCCCTCAGCGCCCTCCCGAAGGTCATCCCGACGGATTCGTGTATCGGAAGCTGGATTATCCCCTCGAGATCGTATTCGACCGGATCCTCCGCCGTGAGCAGCTTGTCGTGAGGATCGTTGATCTCCTTGAGCGCAGAGTAGAGCGTCGTGGTCTTGCCTGAACCAGTGGGCCCCGTTATGATGATGATGCCGTTCGGCAGATGTATCACCTTCCGTATCTCCTTGAGCACGTCCTGGCCGATGCCCAGCACGTCGAGGTCAAGGTTGACGACCGACCTGTCGAGGATTCGAAGCACCACCGACTCGCCGTGCTGGGTTGGAAGCGTCGAGACGCGGAGGTCGACAGGGCGCCCGCCTATCTTGAGCTGGATTCGGCCATCCTGCGGCAGACGGCGTTCGGAGATGTTCAGGCCGCTCATGATCTTTATGCGGCTGAGAACCGGTATCGCGAGGTTCTTCGGCGGCGGAGCCATCTCGTATAGCGCGCCGTCCACGCGGTATCTTATCTTGAACTCCTTCTCGAACGGCTCGAAGTGCACGTCGCTGGCCTTCGCCTTGATTGCCTGATAGAGGATCACGTCCACGAACTTGACTATCGGAGCCTCGTTCGCCATGTTCTCTATGTCGGCGATATTGTCTATCTGTCCATCCTCCTTCTCGTCTACGTTCACGTCCAGCGATTCAAGCATGTCCTGCATGCTCTCCGTCTCGACCGGATAGTGCTTCTCGATGGCCGTCTCGATCTGCTTCTCCTTCGCGACGACCACATGGACATCCTTGTTCAGGATGAAGCGCAGCTCGTCGGCTATGTGGTAGTTGAGCGGATTGCGCGAGGCTATCGTCAGGGTCTGGCCGTCGAAGGATATGGGTATTATCCCGTACATCCTGGCCGTGTCCCCGTCAACCATGTCTATCACGGACTTCTCGATCTCCACGGTCTTCAAATCCAACACGTCGGTCGCGAGGCTTGTGGCTATTATCTGGAGAAGATCGTCCTCGTTGGTTATGCCGAAGTCCACGAGCAGATCCATGAACGGCTTCCCCGTGCGCTGGAACTCCTCCTCGATCTCGAGCATCTGGTTCTCGTTGCAGATGCCCTCCTGCATCAGGATGTCCTTTAGCGATTGACTTTCAGGATCAAGCATTGCACAATCTCCCCGTTGATCATTCCTCGTCCATCATGGTGCTCGAGAGGACCTCCTCGAGCGTGGTCATTCCCGCGGCCGCCTTCCTCAGCCCGTCTTCGCGGAGAGTCCTCATCCCGGACTTCCTCGCCGCATCCCTTATGACGCTGGAAGGGACTCTCTCGTATATCAGATTCTGTATCTCGGTGGTCACCATGAATATCTCGTATATCCCCATCCTCCCCTTGTAGCCGTTTCCTCCGCATTCGGCGCATCCGCGACCCTTCATCAGCTTCGAGTTCTTCACAAACTCCTGGTCCAGCCCCATCAGCTGGAGAATATCGGCCTCGGGCTCGTAGGGGACCGCGCAGTTCTTGCATACCCTGCGGACAAGCCTCTGCGCCATAACCGCGCGCACGGCGGATGCAACAAGGAATGGCTTGATCCCCATGTCTATCAGACGTGTGACAGCGCCCGGAGCGTCGTTCGTATGAAGAGTGCTGAAGACCAGATGCCCGGTCAGGGCGGCGTTGATCGCGATTTCCGCAGTCTCCAAGTCTCGGATCTCCCCGACCATGACGATGTTCGGCGCCTGGCGCAGCATAGCCCTGAGCGCCTTAGCGAACGTCATGCCTATCATGGCTATCACCTGCACCTGGTTTATCCCGCTGAGCTGGTATTCGACAGGGTCCTCCACGGTGATTATCTTGCGGTGCGGAGAGTTGATGGAGTTAAGGAATGCGTAGAGGGAGGTGGACTTGCCGGAGCCAGTCGGGCCGGTCACAAGGAAGACGCCGTCCGGCAGCGCCACTATCTGGTTTATGAGCTCCTGGTCGTCGCTGAAAAAGCCAAGCTTGGGAATGTCTATCTGGATGCTCGATCGGTCGAGAATTCGCATCACTATGCTCTCCCCATGGGTCGTGGGGATGGTGGAGACGCGAAGATCTATCTCCTTCCCCTCCACCTTGAGCTGGATTCGACCGTCCTGCGGAACACGCTTCTCGGAAATGTCCAGCTTGGACATGATCTTCAGACGGCTCGTGATGTTGCTCTGGAGGTATTTCGGGGGGCTCTCCATCTCCTTCATCACGC
This sequence comes from uncultured Lentisphaera sp., assembly GCA_964526605.1. Taxonomy (GTDB): domain Bacteria; phylum Verrucomicrobiota; class Lentisphaeria; order Victivallales; family GWF2-50-93; genus DYMC01. The sequence goes on along the minus strand of CAZGJP010000159.1, from coordinate 3,100 downwards.
CGTCTATCCTGTATCTGACCCTGTATTTCTTCTCCATCGGCTCGAGATGTATGTCGCTGGCCCGCAGCTTTATGGCCTCCACGATGAGCAGGGACACCAGCTTGATGATCGGCGCGTCGTCCTCGACGTTCTCCGCCCCCTCGGTCGCCTTCGCGAGCTGGGCCTCGATGTCCCCCTCCGCCCCGATCTCCTTCATGAAGGCGTCTACGTTCTGCTCCAAACTCCCGTAGTAGTGGTCGGTCAGGTGGTCTATCTGCTCCTTCGACGCCACGACCGCCTCTATGTCCCTCTTCAGGATGTATCTTATCGCGTCCACCGTCTCGAGATCCGACGGATCGCTGGTCGCCACGGTTATGATGTTCTCGTGCTTGGATATGGGAATGACCTTGTATTGCCTGACCATCTCCGGGGTCATGGTCTGGACCACGTCCGGGTCTATCACGTGGTTCGAGAGGTCCACGACCTCCAGGCCGTATTGCTGGGCGAGAAGATTGAGCAGCTCATTGCCGTCGACGTGCTTCAGCTCCTTGAGGGCATCCACCACGTCGAGCTTGCCGCCCGACTGCGCCACCTTCTCCCACGCCTCGTTGACCTGCTCCTCGGAGACCATCCCGTTCTCCTGGAGCACCTCGAGGATGAATTGAGTGTTCTTGGCCACGTGTCCCACCTCTGCAAGTTTTTCAACTACATACAGCTAATCTCGGGCGGGGCTTTTGCAAGTCTGAAAAGAAAAATTTCTTGATTAGCCCCAAAACACTGGTATCTTACGGACCTCTGGGAGACTATGAGAGCATTTTCCAGGCCAGCTTAGCTCAGCGGTAGAGCAACGGTTTTGTAAACCGTCGGTCTCCGGTTCAAATCCGGAAGCTGGCTCCATCCCCTCCTCCGCATTCCAAGCCAGAGCTTGGGAAAAGCTTGGCCACGAACTGAGCCGAATCACTTTCCATGGCGCCTGACGAGGGATCCTGGCTTTTCGCCGATCTCCCTCCTGAACACCAGATAGAAGTGGCTGAGGGATTTGAATCCACAGGCGGATGCGACATCCTCCAGGGACATGTCGGTCTTCTTCAGCATGTCGGCCGCCTTTCCGGCCCTCAGCGAATTGAGATGCTTGATGAATGGGCACCCTTTCTCCCTTGCGAAAATCGCGTGGAAGTGGCTGCGGCTCAGGTTCGTCATGCGGGCCGCCTGGTCCACATTGATGTCGGACATGTAGTTCGACTCGATGAAGCGGCAGAGATCCTCTATCCTGTCGCGTGGATTGCGTCCGCGCTTTCCACCGACCTCGATCTTCACCTTGGAGTTCCTGAGAAGCTCCACGGCCAGCTTCTGGATGCATGCCCTGAGTGCGATCTGGTAGCCGGGCCTCCGCAACCTGTTCTCCTCAATGATAGCTTCGAAAAGCTCACCGACACCCCGTTTGCCGTCGGGCCCAAGGCTAATCCTAACGCTCCCGGCGAGGGATCTCTCCTTGAGCTTGGAGAACAAAGCCCCGAACTCGATGTCGCCCCCGGCAAGCCTGGTCATCAGCGCGTCCGAAATGTTCAGCACATAGCCCCTGCAACTATCCGCCTTCGTCCCGCTGCCGATGTGGAGCTGTCCGGCGGGGAACAGAAAAAAATCCCCCGGCTTCATCGGCAATTGTCTCCCCTCCAGATGCTGTATCCCCCTTCCCTCGGCGCAGAAGAAGAACTCATGCCGGTCCTCATGAGTGTGGAGCACGGCGCGGGAAAGCCTTCCAAGAACAATGTCCAGCGTATGTATCTCTCTTGATATGTCCATTGAAAATATAAAACAATAATTCTTGAAATTTGATTTGAATTTATCAGATTATACCATATGTTCAGAAAAATGCAAACCAAAATACCGCTCGAAATCGTATAAAATAATAATCACGTTTCATATAATCCAATAATTTATCCGGAGGACATGGAAATGGATGGCAAGTTGAAGGTGCTGCTCTGCGGATGCGGAGGCATATCGTCGGCGTGGCTGAAGCCCGCCGCCGGGATCGAGGATATCCGGATTGTCGGTCTGGTGGACATTGACGCCGGGCGGGCCGGACAGATCAGGGAGAAATTCAACCTGCAGGCCGAGACCGGAAGCGACCTGAAGGGGATGCTGAAGAAGACAAGACCCGACATCGTTTTCGACTGCACTGTGCCCTGCGCGCATCCGGAGGTGACCATCACCGCCCTGAGGCATGGCTGCCATGTCCTCGGTGAAAAACCCCTCGCGGAGAGCATGAAGGACGCGAGGAGGATGATCGCCGCGGCAGACAAGGCTGGACGGACATACGCAGTCATACAGAACCGCAGATACGCGAACAACATCAGATGCTACAGGGAGGCCGTCCAGTCGGGAAGGATCGGAAAGGCGACCACTCTCGACGCCGACTTCTGCATCGGCGCGCACTTCGGCGGATTCCGCGACGAGATGAAGCATGTCCTGCTCATAGACATGGCTATACACAGCTTCGACCAGGCCAGGTTCATATCGGGCAGGGATCCCGTGGGCGTGTATTGCCACGAGTTCAACCCGGAGGGCTCGTGGTATAGGCACGGCGCGAGCGCGATGGCCATATTCGAAATGAGCGACGGGCTGGTCTTCAACTACCGGGGCAGCTGGTGCTCCGAGGGAATGAACACAAGCTGGGAATGCTCATGGAGGGCTATAGGCACCAAAGGCAGCATCCTCTGGGACGGGGCGGACGAGATAAAAGGACAGTGCGCCGTCAACGACGAAGGATTCATCCGGAAACAGGATAGCTTCGTCGTCCCGGTCGAAGACAAAGTCTTGTACAAGGGCCACGAGGGAGTCATAAGGGAGTTCATAGACTGCGTGAAGAACGGCAAAACCCCCATGACGGACTGCCACGACAACATAAAGAGCCTCGCCATGGTCCATGCCGCGGTGAAAAGCGCGGAGACGGGCAGGAAGATCGCCATATCGTTCTGACGCAGGAGGAATGGGAGCGGAGAGAGTGGGATTCGAAGTACAAAACTCGAAACGGGGCCATGACGGAGAAGCAGCCTTCCGGAATGGCACGACCAACTCTTCGGTCCGCGAGAAAAAAGGCATTCGAGTAGGTCGGTTTTTA
>CAZGJP010000158.1:0-6307 GCA_964526605.1 uncultured Lentisphaera sp. | reverse complement strand
AGAAGACGTTGGCGTTTTCTCTCGTCGGTAACTTGATGGACATCTACGCTGGCTCCGGATGTCAGCTTCCCTTCTCGAGGCGATGCGCGAGTCTTTCCGGGAGACCTGACTCTATGATGCTCTTCTGCGCCGCTGCGATGTCGTATTGGAGTCTGTAGCGGATGAGTTTGTTCGCGGTGCTGTCGTAGACGGCGAAGGAGGCCCTCGGGTCCCTGTTCCTGGGCTGTCCCACGCTACCGACGTTTATCAGATACTTGCAGTTTTTCTCGATGATGATTTCGGGGTCCGGGTCGTTGGCGGGGTCCGCGCTGCCCTTCCACGACAGTATCTCGTCCACAGGGGTCGCTCCGCCGGCGAAGCCTTTTTTGATGAAAGCTATCGGAACGTGGGAGTGCCCGCAGAAGCAAAGCTGGGAGAACTGGTAGTTGAAATTGTCGCGGGCCTGGTGGATGTCGAATATGTATCCCCAGCTCTCCGGCGAATCCAGCGTCGCATGGACTATGGTGATCGGAACACCCTTTATCACCGTCTTGTATGGGAGCTTGGCCAGGAAATTCCTCTGTGTTTCGTCCAACTGGGCCTTGGTCCAGAGCACGGCGGCCTTCGCGTGCTGGTTGAATCCAAGCATCTCCTCGTCGTTGTTCGAGACATATTCGTCGTGGTTGCCCTTCACGAAGCCGATGATGTCGAGAGCATTCATCATCTCAAGACACTGCGCCGGGTTGGCGTTGTATCCGACCACGTCCCCCAGGCAGATGTATTTTTCGACACCGACCTCCTTGCACTTTTCGAGAACGACGGAGAGCGCCTGGATGTTCGCATGGATGTCGCTCAGAATCGCGTACTTCATTTTCCCCACCTTATTTTCAGTCCGAGAGGATGTCTCAGTCCACAACGATTATTGAATTGACCGGATATTTGGAAATATTCTCCCTTCCCTTCAGAAATGCAAGCTCGACGAGGAATTCAACGCCGATTATCTTCGCCCCGAGCTTTTCGACAAGCCTTATCGCTGCGCCGGCGGTTCCGCCGGTCGCCAGGAGATCGTCTATCAGGAGCACCTTGTCGCCCTTTCGCAAGGCGTCGGAATGTATCTCCATGGTGGCCGTCCCGTATTCGAGATCATAGCTGGCCTCTATTGTTTGATAGGGCAGCTTGCCCTTCTTCCTCACCGGGACTATTCCGCATCCGAGCCTGTAGGCGAGAGCCGACCCGAATATGAATCCTCTTGACTCCACCGCCACGACGTAGTCCGGCTTTGCCTTCAGATATCTTGCCGACATGATTTCAATGACCTCGGCGAACGCCTCCGGCGACTTGAGCACCGGCGTTATGTCCTTGAACACTATCCCCTGTTTCGGGAAGTCCTTGATGTCCCGGATCAGCCCTGATATCGTTTCCATGCTCATCGCGAAGTCTCCTTGTTTCCATTCCAAGCCGAAAGCGTCAACAGCTGTAAGCCGGATTCTGTTTCCCCGCCAGAGGCGGAGACGACAGCCATTTGTCTGAGCGGCCAGAACCCGGGACTCATGCGCCGCGGGCAGCGGCATTGTCCCCTATTTGGCCTTGCTCCGGAAGGGGCTTGCCATGCGGCGCGCCTTGCGGCGGCGCCCGGCGGGCTCTTACCCCGCCTTTTCACCCTTGCCCCGGGACTTGCCCGTGGCGGTCTGTTTTCTGTGGCGCTTTCCTTTCCGCGGAATATGGTCCGCGGCATCCCGAGGCGCTTGCGCGCCCGGGACTTCCTGCCCTGTGGAGTCCGGACTTTCCTCCCCGGCGAACCGGAGCGGCCGTCCGCTGCTGACAAAACGAGAATCTAACCTGCAATGATGAAAATGCTAATAGCCTCCGAAAATTTTCCCGAAAAAACATCCTCGATGCGGCATCACTCCTTGAGGTTCAATTTCGAGGCCATGTCGGATATCTTCCCGAAGAGTATCAGGAAGTCGCCGCGTTCCACCTTGTCGGTCGCTGAAGGGTTGTAGATGATGTTCTGCCCTCTCTCGAAGGCGAGGACCTGGGCGTGGTATTCGGCCCTCATGTTTATCTCGCCGAGAGTCCTCCCGCAGAAGGGGCTGGCCGCGTCCACCTTCATCCTGATCGTGCCGCAGCCGTGTGTGCCTATCATGAACTCCTCGAAGTTCACCTGGGAGAACGCGTCCATCTCGCTCATCCTCGCCTTTATCCTCTTCTGGAGGTATCTCCAGAGCGGGCTTCGTGTGAAGAACACGTAGAGAGCCCAGAACGAGAGCACCACCAGGAGAAGTTCGCCTATCATCACCAGGGAATAGTGCATCCTGATCTCCTGGGATATGAAGGACAGGGAGACGTGCTCCTGCATGTCCCTGCTCGTCGCCAGCGTGTTCACGAAGGAGCCTATCATCGTGACGAACACGATGTTTCCGGCGACCATCAGGACGGACGCGATGCGTCTGCGCGCGGGATGGTTCACCACCATTTCCGACTCGCGTGTCGTGAAGCCGGTTCCGGTGAAGCATGAAAGCGACTGGAAGTTTGCCTGCTTGGCTCCCATGCCGGTAAGCTCCAGGGCCAATCCGCCCACTCTCACCACCAGGAACGAAATGCCGAGGACCATGATTATCAGGAACAAATAGATCATCGCCGAACCTCCATGAAACCGATTGACCGTTGCCGGACTTGACGCGAAAGGATTATATAATATAGTAACGCTTCCCGGAAAAAACAATCCAACAACAAAAAGGCGGCAGTTCATGTTCATAACCGGATTGAACAGATTCTTCGAGAGGCACGGGAGAAAGACCTTCGCGGTCTTCACCGGAATGATAATCATATCCTTCGTCCTCTACTTCTCCCCCGGATTCGACATCACCCACCTGTTTGGAGCCCGGAAGGCGGCCCCGGAGGCCCTCCCAGGCGGAGTCTCCAAGGATGATTTCCAGAATGCCATAAACAGCAACATGATCCTGATCTCGATGCAGCTTGGAGGCGCCCCTCTGAAAGATCAGTTCGTCCAGCAGATGGCCTACTACAAGGCGCTCGACTGGGCGTCGGCCGTCAAGATCGCCGAGGAGAGAGGATTTTCCGCCGACGACAAGGCCGTTTTCGATAGGATAACCTCCATGCAGTCCTTCAAGGGCAAGGACGGATTCGACAAGACATCCTACGACCTCTTCCTCAAGAACACCCTCGGGCCCTTCGGCTTCAACAGCATTCATCTCGAGGACGCCGTGAGGAAGGACATCGCGCAGGCGCGCATGAACGATGCAATCAGGAATTCGGCGATCTCCTCGGATGCCGAATCCGATTTCGAGTTCGATGCAATGAACTCCAGGATCAAGGCGAGGATTTTCACGTTCAAGGACGAGGACTTCATCGCCGCCGTAGCCGACAAGAAGGACGTCGAGGCGTATTTCAACGCCAACAGGGCGAAATACATGACCTCCTCGAAATCCAGGGCCATGGCCGTGAGATTCAACCATATCGAGTTCGAGGAGCAGGCATCCAAATTGCTGACTGACAAGGATGTCGAGTCGTATTACGAATCCAACAAGGACAAGTTCACAAAGGACGGCAAGACCCGGCCTCTGGAATCGGCGAAGGCCGAAATCAGGGAGAGCCTGCTGAAGGACAAGTGCTCGGAGCTGGCCCTCAAGAAGGCCCAGGACTTCTCCCTCTCCGTATACCAGACCTCGATGGACATGCAGGACAAAAGCCTGAAGGACGTCCTGCAGGCCAAGGCGAAGGAGGCCGGACTCCCCGTTGCCGAAACCGACCTCTTCGACGAGAAATCCAAGGCGATAAAAAACGTAGGCGCGGAGCCCGACTTCGCATACGCCGTCTCGGAGCTCATCATGGACCAGCCTCTTTCGGACCCGATAAAGGGGAGCCGGGCCGCGTTCGTCGCCCTGCTGCTCGAGAGACAGGAGCCGAAGCAAGCCGAATTCGCCGAGGCTGAGGGCGACGCCACAAAGGACTACCAGATGGCCCAGGCCGCGAAAATCGCGTCGCAGAAGGCCTCCGAAACGGCCCTCTCGCTCACCGAGAAGCTCGCCGAGGGAGCCAAGATCGCGGACATCGCCGAGGCCAAGGGGGCCAACTGCGTCGAACTGCCTGAGTTCTCCCTGGTCAAGCCACCGGAATCGCCATACTCCTCAGTGATCCTCGAGCTCGCTCTCCACACCCGGCCGGGAAGGCTCTCGGAAGTCAGGAACGCAGGAGACGCGAAAGTCTTCATTCTCGTCGAGGCGAAGAGTCCTCCCGAGTAGAAGGATCAGGCCGAGATGTCGCACGGCAAGTCTCAATACAGGACGAGGAAGCAGAACCTGGCCTGGTTCAACTTCCTGAACTCCACGCAGAAGCAGAAAACAAGTGCAACAAAGGACTAGCGCCAATGAACGAACCGGATTTCAAGAAGTCAGACCTCATTCCAGCAATAGCGCAGGACTGCAGGACGAACGAAATCCTCATGCTGGCCTACATGAACAGGACCGCATGGGAGGAAACCGTCAGGAACGGAGTCGCCACATACTGGTCCCGCTCCAGGAACAAGCTCTGGAAAAAGGGCGAAAGCTCGGGAAACGTCCAGAAGGTGAAGGAGATATTCCTCGACTGCGACAACGACACGATACTGCTAAAGGTCGAACAGATCGGCGGGGCGGCATGCCACGAGGGATACAAGTCATGCTTCTTCAGGAAATACAGCGGCGGCAGGCTCGAAGTCTGCGCGGAGAGAATCTTCGACCCGGAAAAAGTCTATAAAAAATAGCCGGCGACCAATGCTCCTGCCAATAGCTGAAATCAAAGAGCTGCAATGCCCGCTCCGCGTCGACGTGCCCTGGAGCGAAATCACCACTCTCGGGGTGGGAGGCAGGGCCCCGGCAGTCTGCGAGCCAAAGGACGACATCGAACTCAGGAACTTGCTCGTCCTCTGCAAGAAGAGAAATGTCCGGTTCATCGTCCTCGGCGCCGGCAGCAACATCGTAGGATGCGACGACGACTTCGACGGAATCGTCATAAGACTCTCCGGAAAATCCTTCCACGAGATGAGCTTCGGCCGCGAGCATGCGACGGTGGGAGCGGGAGTCAGACTCCGCGACCTCGCCGAGGCAGCGGCCAGAAAGGGTTTCACCGGCATCGCCCCGCTGGCCGGAATCCCCGCCACAGTCGGGGGCGCAATCAAGATGAACGCCGGCGCCGACGGAGTCTCGATCGGCGACTTCATCGAGGAGATCTGCGGTTTCGACTCCGGCGGGAACGTCTGGAAGGCGTCAAGATCCGAGCTGTCGTTCCCATACAGGAAATCATCTGTCGCCGACGACAAGATAATAATCGCAGCCATACTGCATCTCGCGCACGGGGACAGCGCGGCCTCGTTGGATTCGATATCGAAGACCGTCGAGAAGCGCTCCAGCGTGAAATTCGAGGGCAGGAACGCGGGTTGCGTCTTTCTGAACCCCGGCGACGCGAAGGCCGGCATCATCCTAGACAAGGCAGGATGCAAGGGAATGTCGTGCGGAAAGGCTCTTGTCAGCTCCAAGCATGCGAACTATTTCATAAACACAGGTTCATGCTCGGAGGCCGATTTCGTCGGTCTGGCATCAAGCACAAGAAGAAAGGTCTTCGAGGACAGCGGCATCCTGCTTTTCCCGGAGGTCAAATTCGCGAATCCACGCTCCCTCGAAAAAATCCTGTCCGCCCCGAAGCCGCTCGATGTCGCCGTGCTGAAAGGAGGGTCGTCCCGCGAGAGGGACATATCGCTGATCTCCGCGAAATACGTCTCCGATGCGCTCCGCGCCGCCGGGATGAAAGTCTCCGAGTTCGACATAAGAACGCCTGAACTGCCGCCCGAGACAATGAAATGCGATGTCGTCTTTCCAGTGCTTCACGGAGGATTCGGTGAAAACGGCGAAATACAGGGAAGACTCGAGGAGGCCGGGCTCAAGTTCGTCGGCTCATCGAGCAAATCCTGCTCCCTCACGATAGACAAGATAGGGAGCAAGGAAATAATGCTCGAAAGCAAAATCCCGACCGCACCGTTCGCGGTGCTCGGAAAAGACGATCCCGGAGAACTTGCGGACGTCGCGGCGCAACTCGGATTCCCGCTCGTTGTCAAGGCTCCTCTCGAGGGCTCCACTTTCGGAATAACGATAGTGGAAAGGAAGGAAGATCTGGCACCGGCTGTCGAGAAGACTTTCTCCTTCGGGGAGAAAGTCCTCATCGAAAAATTCATATCCGGCAGGGAGATAACAGTCGGTGTCCTCGACGGAAAGGCTCTTCCAGTCGTAGAGATAGAATATCCCGGACGAACCTACGACTTCGACGCCAAATA
>CAZGJP010000157.1:4422-6316 GCA_964526605.1 uncultured Lentisphaera sp. | reverse complement strand
CCTACTATATATCTGCCGCCAACCCCGGAGGTGGTAGCGGACGGCATACACTTTATCGTCCCAAGAGACTTTCCGGAGGTTTGTCGTCCGGACAACTTGCGAAAGATTCATCCATATATGAACTTGTAATCAAGCCCGAGAAGGGGTTGACAACTTATGAGGCAAAATTCCCCTGGAGTGAATTGGGGGGAATACAGCCTGCGTTGGGAATCAAGCTGGGGCTTTCCATCTTGATAAACGATAACGATGGGAAGGGGGGTGTGGCGTGCATGAACTGGGGAGATGGTGTCCATCCGGAATGGAAGACTAGGAATTTTGGAATTTTAACTCTTGTCGAGGATTAACCGCAAAAAAGGAGGTGAAAGTAAAGATTCAAGCGAATGTAGATTCAAAGGGGAAAAACATCATAAACAACAAAAAGGATTTGATAACATGAAGAAGCTATTTAAATGGACAACGCTGATTTTGATTGCAATGGGTTCCCTTGCGCTGGGGGCGCAGGATTCCGAGATGAAAACAGAAAAGCTTTCGGATTGGTGCACAATCACATATCCAGCCAAAGCCAAGATCGGCACCCCGCTGCCAGTGAAAGTACAGATAACCGGCATCGATCAGGATTGCAAGTTGAACATGGACGTTCATTTCTTCAAAAAAGACGGCAGTTTCGGTGGCTTTTATGCGTGGGGAGGCGACGGCAGGGAGGTGAAGGCAAACGTGGCAACAAACTATGATTATAAGTTCAATATCGTAGGGAAAGAAAATTTGGATTCCATAACTCTATTGATTTACACTTCGGAAAGTGGTGGGTGGGACAACAAAATAAAGGATGTTAGAAGTGCTCCTATCCCGGTTGATTGAATCTTGTGGCAATGGATTAAAAAAGACTGAAAAAAGAGGGGAAATGACATGCTCATTTTGGTCCCGTATTTCAGCCGAGTTTTTATCGAACGAAAAAGTGGAGATGTTTCCATGGGAACATTTTTTAAAGCATTTATGTGTTTTTCAATAGGGTTTATCACGATGTCTGTATTCTGCGAACCGATCATCATAGATCACAAGTGCACAGATGTGTCAAAGGTTCCCCCTGAGGCGATTACAAGAGCAAAAGCCTTGTTCAAGGTTTCCTACGGGCACACATCTCATGGAAGCCAGATCGTGTCTGGCATGAAGGCGCTGATGAAATCCGAACCCAAGCTCTATTCTTTCGGCAACCAAGCTTTGGACGGTTCGCTGCTTTTCTTTGACTGTACGCCCAAGGGCGATCTCGGCAATCCCGACCGCATGATCTGGGCACAACGCACGAGAGAGTTCCTTAATGGACAGGGGAAGGACTGCACCCTCGTGATGTGGTCTTGGTGTGGCCAGTCTTCCAATGCCAGCGAGAAGGACATAGAAACCTATCTCGATTTGATGAGTAGTCTTGAGAAGGATTTCCCGAAGGTTAAATTCGTCTACATGACCGGGCATTTGGACGGCAGTGGAAAGAACGGAAACCACTACAAACGCAGCGAACAGATCCGTAAGTTCTGCAAGAAAAAAGGGAAAATATTGTTTGATTTCGCAGACATTGAAAGTTATGATCCTGATGGCAAGATGAACTACATGGAGCGTAATGCCACTGACGCCTGTAACTACAGGGATGGAAATTCGACAAGGAATTGGGCTGAGGAATGGGTAAAAGAGAATCCGACCAGCAAAATAGCCCTTCCTGAAGAGGCAGCGCATACACATCCACTCAATGGAGCGTTGAAAGGGAGGGCCTTCTGGTGGATGTTGGCTAGGTTGGCGGGGTGGAAACCATAGAGCATTGGTGTTTTTGGAGAGCTAGAACTTTCAAAAAGCAGGAGACATGCAATGATTTCGTCCGTTAGACGTTTATGTGGTTGCCGCTCGT
>CAZGJP010000157.1:0-4412 GCA_964526605.1 uncultured Lentisphaera sp. | reverse complement strand
CGTCTTCATCGAGAAATGGCACGACATGTGGGTTTCGGCGAAAATATTGCATGGGAAGACAACGCTTGGTCTTTCTCGATATGATGGCATCCGCCCCAGCAAACTCATGGCGGCGAATTTTCCTCCCGCAGTTTACACTTGTTGAGCTACTGGTTGTGATTGCGATCATTGCGGTGTTGGCCGCATTGCTGTTGCCGGCATTGCAAATGGCCAAGGCCAGGGCGCAGACGATCATATGCGCCAATAACCAAAAACAGCTGGCTTTGGCCGTCCTGATGTTTCCCATAGACTATGGAGGCTATCTTCCTTGTGCCAGCTTCACAAGGAAAAAGGTTGGCTATGAGGAACAGCTATTCCCCCCTCCAGAACAGGTGAGCGGAAATGATGAGTATTGGTGTGAAAAAGTAACACCGCATAACATTTTCTGGGATTATTATGCGCCGCTCCACAAGAACTCCTTGTGCCCAGCACATCCCAGCCTCAATTCATATCTTGCAATCATCAAGGCTGGTACTAATACATGGCAACTGGCAAACACATATCTAGTTCCACGATACCATCTTTCGAGATGGCATAATAGCGCCACCAATACAGCGAGAGTTCAAAGACCGTTGTCTAGAACTCCACACCCAGAGAGGTTGTTTCTTCTCTTGGAGCGGGAGGACTATCCGACAGTAAACTCCAACAGCGCTTCCGATGCCGTCTTCCAAGAAGGTTATACAACTTATCAAATCAAGGCAATGGGGTGGCATCATAACTTGTACCAAGGATTCAATGCAGCGTTTTTCGACGGCCATGTGGATTTCTATCATTTCAACCATCAGCCAATAAGCGACACGGAAGGAAAGCTGGAAGTGGAAAACTGGCAATAAGGCATGGATTCAATGAAGCTACGCAAAAGAGACAATGTATTAGCAATCGGATTTAAAACGGAGGTCTAATGCCGACAAGATACATTCTCAACAACAAATGGGTTCAAGAGAACAAATTCATCTCCATGTCGCCAGAGCAAATGCCATGCCCCCGATTCGATGATGTCAGGAATCTCCTTCCCGCGCCATTCGTGTTGGGAAACAAGACGGCCACGGAGTGCTACTGGAAAGTTTGGGAAATGGCGTTTCGGAATATCAAGCCCGCTACCGAACAAAACGGCTTTCTTGCGAACTACATAGACACGGCGTTTAGCAACAATCATGTATTCATGTGGGACTCCGTCTTCATCCTGATGTTCGGAAGGTATGGGAGACGTGCCTTTGACTTCCAGCGAACCCTTGACAACTTCTATGGGAAACAGGAGGGTGACGGGTATATCTCCCGAGAGATACATAACGACACTGGCATGGCCAGATGGGAGGCCTTCGATCCTGTTAGCACCGGCCCCAATGTGATGCATTGGAGCGAGTTTGAACATTGGCTCAACTACGCCGACCGGAAGCGCCTTGAAATGGTCTTTCCTCCTCTTGTCGCATATCACGAGTGGACGAGATTGAACCGCTCTTGGCCAGATGGCTCCTACTGGAACAGCGGTTATGGGTGTGGCATGGACAACCAGCCCCGCATAAGAGAGGAAAACCGCAAGATGCAGGATGCCCACCATGGTTTCATGAGTTGGATAGATGCCAATTTCCAAGCGATATTCTCGGCAAAGAATCTCTTGGCAATCGCCGATACCATCGGAAGACGTGATGAGGTGAAATTTCTCGAAGACGAAATAGAGCACCTTGAAAGATTTATTGATGAAAAAATGTGGAGCGATGATGCCTCTTTCTATTTCGACCGATATCGAGACGGGAAGTTGAACGCTGTGAAATCCGTTGGCGCGTTCTGGGGAATCATAGCGGATGCGGTACCAAGGAGGACGCTTAAAAGTTTCGTAAGCAATCTTCGCGATAGAAAGCAGTTTGGGCGTCCGCACATGGTACCATCCATTTCGGCCGATCATCCTCTTTATGAAAAGACTGGCGGATATTGGCGCGGAAGTGTTTGGCCACCAACCAACTACATGATACTCAGAGGGCTGACAAAAATCGGAGAGGACGATCTGGCTTTCGAGATTGCGGAGAACCATCTTCGGAATGTGTGGGAGGCATTTGAAAAACATGGAACAGTCTTCGAAAACTATGCCCCGGAATTCTCCGGACCGGGAACGCCAGCGGTGAGGGATTTCGTCGGATGGGGAGGACTCCCGCCGGTCGCCGTCTTCCTCGAATACTATCTGGGGGTTCGTCCCGACGTGCCGAAGAACAGAATTCTTTGGGATATCCGTCTTACGGATAATCATGGCATCGAAAACTATCCCTTCGGAAATGACGGGGTCATATCTCTCAAATGCGAGAGGCGCGATGCCCAATCGGAGGAACCGATTGTCTTCGCAAGGTCCAACCGGGATCTGGAGCTAGTTGTCAGGTGGGGAGGTGGCAAGGGGGCCTCATATGATATCAAGGGAAAACTTGAACTTGAATTAAAACTTTGTAAGGATCTAAACATGGGAGCTAGCGGAGGATGAAAGTGTTCAGGAAGACATACGATGTACTTGTCGCTGGCGGAGGAGTCGCTGGCATAGCGGCAGCTTTGTCGGCAAGCCGTGCAGGAATGAAGACCGCCCTTATAGAGAAATCCATCCAGCTGGGAGGGCTCGCAACTTCCGGCAACGTATATGGATACCTTCCTCTATGCGATGGAATGGGAAGGCAAGTGATTTTTGGAATCGCCGAAGAACTTCTTCATGCCAGCATCAAGTATGGTCCCGGCGATGTTCCAAGCGACTGGAGGATACCTGAGAGCCCTTCGAGGTACTGTGTTTGTTTCTCTCCTGCCGCATTTGTCCTTGCGCTTGATGAGCTTGTGATTAATGAAAAAGTGGATGTGTGGCTTGACACACTGATTTGCCAGCCCATCATGGAACAGGACCGGGTTCGCGGGGTGGAAGTTGAAAACAAGAGCGGGCGTGGAGTCATCGACGCAAAGTGTGTAATTGATGCGACAGGTGACGCTGATGTCGCGTATCGCACCGGCGTTCCTTGCGAGGAAAGAGATAATTTCCCGGTCGTCTGGGCGTTTCAAGTATCGCTCGAAACTGCACGTTTGGCGGTCAACGAAAACAGCGCCAGTAAATTACTTGATTTAGTCTGGCAGGGGGGGAGCGATGTAGGTGAAGGGCTTCCCGCCGGATATAGGAAGTATTTCGGGACAAGGGGGAAGGATGTTTCAGAATTTGTGTTGGACAGCAGAAAGCTTTTGCGCGATTATTTCATTAGGGAACAGGCTATTATGGGAGAGTTTGGCCGGAACAACCTCTTCCCTCTAGTTTTGCCATCAATGGCGGACTTCAGGACTACACGTCGAATACATGGTTTAAGAACCCTCGGTAGCGCAGATTTCTTTAAACGCTTTGACGATTCGGTCGGGCTTGTCGCGGATTGGCGCGGTTTCGGCGGGCAGCGGAAGAATATCTGGGAAGTACCATATGGGACGATTGTTCCGCAAAAAATAAAAGGGCTGTTAGTCGCAGGACGCTGCATTTCAGCCACTGGTGCCGCTTGGGAAGACATGCGCGTTATTCCAGCAGCGGCGCTTACTGGGGAAGTTGCCGGCGTAGCTGCTGCACTTGCGGTTTCTAATAATTCGACGCCTGAGGATATTCAAGTCAACGACATACGAAAAGAGATGGACAGGAAAAATATGTTGTATTCTTTGGATAGCCTATATGGAAATATGTGACAAGGCTTGTTTCATTATGGGCCGATTGCAAAACCCTCTTGCCCGACGCATCGGTGCTCCCGATACGGCTCATGTGGAATTTTGCAATCGGTTCATTGGGAAAACAATCCTAAAGGAGCTTAGATGCAGATAGAAGTAGAAACTGTTAGCGAAGGTGGCCGAGCAATGAAAACCAAATGGCCCGGCCAAATTGCGGTGGTACTGGCTCGGGACATGAATGGCAAGTGCAATCCCATTACTGTGGGTTGGCACATGACAACTTCATTCCATCCGCCGATGATGGCCATTTCTATCGGTAAAGCACGCTATTCCTGTGACGTTATTCGCAACGCTAAAGAGTTCATAGTCGCCTTTATGGCGCAGTCCCAACATGAAGAATATACGTATTATGGTTCGTGCTCTGGCAGAAATGTAGATAAATTAAAAGAACAAAAGGCCGTAATACGTCTGGCAAGCAGGGTTAACTGTGTGTTGCTTGATGATGCCAATTCCAATTTCGAATGTCTTTTGAGTGGCGAATTGGAAACAGGGGACCACTACATATTTGCAGGTGAAATCGTGGCCGCACATATGAGCACGAAATTCTTATATGCAGCGAACACATAAACAGGCAAATTATGGAGAGAGAGCATGAAAAAACTGCTTGTTGCCCTGACCCTTCATTTTGTTATGATGAAAGTTTGTTCGGCTTC
>CAZGJP010000156.1:0-6374 GCA_964526605.1 uncultured Lentisphaera sp. | reverse complement strand
TGGGTAATAAATGGTATAGTTGAGTATCTCGAACACGTAAAAAGCCTCGGTTTCAAAGGCATATGGCTGAACCCCTGCTTCGCATCGCCATTCCAGGATGCCGGATACGACGTGTCGGACTACTACAGGATAGCGCCCAGATACGGGACCAACGCCGACATGAGGCGGCTATTTGCGAAGGCCTCGAAACTAGGCATAAGGATACTTCTGGACCTTGTTCCTGGCCATACTTCCAACCAGCATTCCTGGTTTGTCCAATCGTGCAGGGCGGAGAAGAACAAGTTCACGAACTGGTTCGTGTGGACCAACAGCGTATGGGGCAACGCCAGCCCGATGGGGTCGGTGTCAGGCTACGCCGAAAGAGACGCCCAATACGTCACGAATTTCTTCTGGTTCCAGCCAGCTCTCAACTATGGTTTTGCCAAACCCGACCCCGGGAAGAAGTGGCAGCTTCCGACGAATCACCCGGACGTGCTTGCTCTCAAGAGGGAGATGAAGAACGTGATAAGATTCTGGCTCGACATGGGGGCGGCCGGATACAGGGTGGACATGGCGTCTTCGCTGGTGAAGAACGACGATGCGAGGAAGACGGCGACGAGCGCATTCTGGAGGGATATCAGGAAGATGCTGGACAGGGAGTATCCCGAGGCCGTGCTGATATCGGAGTGGGGTGAGCCCGACTTGTCGATAAACGCCGGATTTCACATGGACTTCATGCTCCATTTCGGACCGCCGGCATACAACAGCCTGTTCAGGTCGGGCGACAAGTCGTTCTTCAGTCCCGCTGGCAAGGGCGACATAACGCTCTTCACGGACTACTACACCAAGATCCTGTCGAAGGCGGCCGGGCGCGGCCACATATGCATCCCATCCGGCAACCACGACATGGAACGCATTGCGGAGCTTGGCGGAGAGGACACGCTGAGGACGGTGTTTGTTTTCCTGCTCACCATGCCCGGGGCGCCGTTCATCTACTACGGCGACGAGATAGGGATGCGCCACCAGAAGCACCTGGTCTCCAAGGAGGGCGGATATGGCAGGACCGGGGCCAGGACCCCGATGCAGTGGGATTCGAGGATGAAGAACTGCGGTTTCTCGCGCGGGATGGAATCGTCCCTCTATCTGCCTGTGGACAAGTCGCGCGGCGCACCTTCGGTCGCCGGGCAGGGAAATGATCCGGAATCGCTCCTGAACTTCGTCAGGAGGCTGTCGGGGATCCGCCGGGACAATCCCGTTCTGGGGGCCAAGGCCTCGTTCAAGCCTCTTTTCGCGGAGAAGGGCCGATACCCGTTCGTCTACATGCGCAGTCTGGGAGCGTCCAAGGCGATCGTGGCGATCAATCCATCATCGAAGGCGTGTTCTGCGTCCTTCGCGGAGCCAGGGAATCTCGAACCGCTTGTCATGAAGGGGGTTGGGGCTGAAAACGGAGGATCGCGGACATCCCTCCGCATGGGCCCGACATCCTACGCGGTATTTCTGGTTCGATAAACTTCGCATGCCCGGATTGCATTTCGCCTTTTCACGGCCTATATTATTGCTTTGTGATTTCGCATAACATTTTTTGGCGGCTAGAGAGATCCCGATGATTGGAATAGAGAATATCGCGAGCTACATACCCCCCAGGAGGATATCCAACTACGGGAGGAAGGAGAAGTTTTCCATAACCGACGAGTTCATAGAGGACAAGATCGGCGTCAAGGAGGTCTCCGTCAAAGGGCAGGACGAGGATGCCTGCGAGCTTTGCGTCAAGGCGTATTCGGCTCTCGCCGCCAAACGGCAGACGGCTCCCGACGAGATAGACGCGCTTGTGGTTGTGACGCAGAATCCGGACTACAACATTCCGCACTGCTCCGCCATGGTCCACGGAAGGCTCGGGCTGAGGAGTTCGTGCGCCGCGTTCGACATATCCCTCGGCTGCTCCGGCTTCGTCTACGCCCTCTCCGTGCTCAGCTCATTCATGGAGCGGAACGGGATGAGGAGGGCTCTGCTTTTCACTTCGGATCCATATTCGAAGATAGTTGATCAGGAAGACAAGAACACCAGTTTGCTGTTCGGAGACGCGGCGGCGGTCACCATGCTCTCCACCACGCCCGTCCTCGTGCCGATGAAATTCTCGTTCGGGACTACGGGATCGCACTATGAAGACCTTATCTGCAGGGGCGGCAAGCTCTTCATGAACGGCAGAGCCGTGTTCAACTTCACCGCGAAGGTCATACCCGACGACATCAGGTCTCTCATGGAGCTGAATGGAATGACGAATGTCAATATAGAACTCTTCGTATTCAACCAGGGTAGCAAGATAATAGTGGACACCTTGGCGAAGAAGCTCGAGATTCCGCCCGGGAAGGTCGCCTACAATGCGCTGAACTTCGGCAACACGGTATCGTCATCCATCCCCATAATCCTCGAGGAGGAGCTCAAAGGCTCCGCCGGCACCATCCTCATAAGCGGATTCGGAGTCGGACTGTCCTGTGCGAGCACCATACTCCGAAGAATTAAGTGCTCCGAACACAAAGTACATGGAATGCTAGATTTGCTCGGCGGAAATCCTTCCGCACAAGCAAATCCCAGAATCCGAGATGAGAAAAAAGGCGAAAATCATCCTGGCCACGGGCGGAGCCCGCAGCGGAAAAAGCTCCTTCGCTCTGTCGCTGGGCAAGTCATCGAAACACCCTCACTACGTCGCGACCGGATGGGCCGGCGACGACGAGATGGCGGAGAGAATCGAGAAGCACCGCATGGAGCGTGGAGGGAGCTGGACCACCGTCGAGGAGAGATTCGCCCTGTCAAAAGCGTTGGAAAGCTGCGCCGAGGCCGGCGCGGACTTCATAATCGTGGACTGCCTCACCGTCTGGCTATCGAACATGATGCTAGGGGGACGCGACTGGAGGAAGGAGCTGTCCGCCTCGCTTGACATCTTTTCCAGCCGGAACATGCCCAGCACCGTCTTCGTCAGCAACGAGGTCGGATGCGGGATAGTCCCGGGGGACAAACTCTCGCGCGATTTCAGGGACAATGCCGGAACAGTCAACCGAATCGTGGCGGAGTCCGCCCACGAGGTCCATCTGTGCTCCTGCGGGATACCGGTCAGGATAAAATGAGGTGATTACAAAACTCCGCGTGGCCACGCGGAGTTTTGCAGTTGGCTCTGTTTGATTGAATTCCGAGTGGTTTAATGCGTGCAAAAGCGAAAAGTTTTCAGGATCAGCTATTTCGCCGCGGCCCTTCTGAGCCTGTCGTTTATCGCGATTCCGAGGCCACGCTCCTCGGCTGGAACAGCGTAGATGCCGTCCAGCCCCAGCCTGTCGAGCTCCGACAAAGTGGAAAATAGCGATGACGCGGCGCTGCGGAATTCGCAATCGCCAAAAAGAATTCTTGTCTCGGCGAAGCCTTCCACCTGCCCAAGATCATCCTCGGAGAAGCATATCAATGCCGATTTTGCGCGTTTGTCTGCTGGCACTTCAGATGGATTTTTAATCAGGAATAGAGGAGTTCTCGGTGAATAATGTTTCCGCTGCAAACCTGGAGCCTCAGATGAACCGCTAGAACTATGCCTTCTCGCTAGAGGCCCTATTAGGCTTTCGATTTTCTCGACAGCCAGTGAACCCGCCCTCAACAATGCCGGTTGCTCCTCATCGGAGAAGGAGACTATCGTTGACTCGATTCCGCGCAGGCAGTCGCCGCCGGACAGCGCCATGTCGCAGCGTTGCAATATCTCACCGGCCACGTCGGAATAGCGCGTGGGACTCAGGCAAGAAAAGAGATTCGCGCTGGGGGCTGATATCGGACAATTTGATTTTTTTATCAGCTCCCCGGCTATCGGGTGCATGGGCATCCTGACTGCAACGGTCGGAAGACCTGCCGTCACGATGTCCGGAACAATTGGCTTCTTCCTGAGGACGAGGGTCAGGGGTCCGGGCCAGAAGCGTTCGGCGAGAAGCATCGCCTTCTCGGGAATCCTCTCGACTATTCCCTCGAGCATTTTCATGTCCGACACGTGGACTATGAGCGGGTCGTTCGCCGGCCGCCTTTTTATGCGGAATATTTTCTCCACGGCCTCGGGATTGGTCGCGTCGGCGCCAAGGCCGTAAACGGTCTCTGTCGGCATGAGCACAGTCCCACCTCCTTTTATCGCCCGGGCCGCCTTTTCGATTTTTTCCGGCAATCCGCCGTCTCGATGGATTTTTTCGATCTCGGCGCAGATTTTCATCCATTCCGCGGCCGCGAGAATGTCGGGGAGGATAAGCGCCCCCATCTTTTCAGCTTCCGAACGATGTTTGATGCCGTGCCCGGTGAGGATGTAAATTCCCTTCGCCCCGCAATTCAGACCCGCCCCCACGTCGCTCGGATGATCGCCGACCATATACGACTTTTTCAGATCCAAGCGATGCTTGTCCGCCGCTTTTTTCAGGAAAAACGGAGACGGCTTGCGACATTCGCAGTTGTCAGAATCGTCGTGCGGACAGCAGAAGACTTCCTCTATTTTAATGCCGTTCGCCGACAATTCACCGAGGATATGCCGGTTGACTGCCTCCATATCGTCTTCCGTGATGATTTTCCGGGCGACGCCGGCCTGATTTGTTACGATGAAGAGCAGGAAGCCCTCTTTGCGGAGGATTTTCAGCGCCTCTAAAGTTTCCGGAAAAAAGACGACATCGGACGGGGATTTGAGAAATCCCCTGTCCTCGATTATCGTCCCATCGCGATCGAGAAAAACTGCTTTTTTAGGTTTAGAAATCATTTTTCGATTTTTATTGATTATGCCTCTAGAGAGTATTGTAGGAACTCGGGTTTGGACAATATCTTCTTCTTCGCTTCTTTCTAGTCCACTATCGGTAGGATGATGACTGATATGTCCGCATCGCGTCCTGAGCCATTACGTTTATTCCATGTACCGCCGGAATTGTCAACCCCGTCCTGTCCCACGCTGTATATTATGATGCCTTCTCCCTTAATCTTGACGGTTTCCTCTTTTTTATTCTCACTCTCGCCGCTCTGGATTTCTCTCTCGTCGAGCTCAATTTCCCCCTTGAAGATTTTCATTTTTTTCTTGTCGAAGATGTCCACTGGAACTTCCGTGATGAATTCGGGGACGAGCTCTTCGAGTTTATCGGGGAGGTGACCATGCTTGTGTTCGAATCGCCTGCCGGCAAGAGCAAGGAGCATGAGGCTTCTTCGAGTCTCGATACTTCCCTGCTTTCTGAAGATGGAGCTTATTGCCGGGATCAGCATTCGGCACAATATCCCCTTGATTCCCTTCGCCTTTTCTTCATGCTTATTTTCGAAATCGTCCAAAGCCTTTCTGTCATATTCCATCCGTGCCATTTCAACTGCTTCATTCATGTAATTGATGTAGTTTATCCTGTTCGGGATGGCAAGTCCGCTCATGATGAATATAAATGGTTCAGGGCGATTGAACAGTTCGGGGATAATGTCATCAAAAGTCGGGCCGAAAGAGAATAGTCGAAGTCCATACATCCATTCATTGTATAATTTTTTGTCCGCCGTCCCTGTCAGGAATGCCCTTTCTGCAAGGAAGGCGTTTCTAGCCGGGGTCTTGAGTTCGGGCAGTTTCGATATGATTTCCTCCGCCCTTTTTATCTGAGCTTCGCTGAATTTTGCAGAATTGATGCAATGCTCAAGGGCGTTCATCATTATCGTTTCACAGGCACCCCCGACAAGAAACGAGATCAATATCGGCTCTTTATAGAGGTGTTTCGAGGTCTTCTGGATCGCGGAAAGCGAATCGAGGGCCGAGTCAATGTCGCTCTCCTCTGCCTTGATAATTGCGTCGAGGGAGAGAAGACGGGCACCCTGACGCATTGAACTTAAATACGGAAGTGATGCTTCCCAGACCTGTTTCAAGTCCACCGGGAATCTGCATTTTTCCATGTTTGCGGCTTTTTTGAGAAGCTCGATGGCTTCCTTGTTTTTTTCGAGATATGCCTTTGATGTGGTGAGAATTCCGGGGCTCATCCTCTCGCCCGGAACCAAGTCCGGCGCGGTCCCGACAATTATCAACTGCTTCTTCTCCTCCTCCGAAGCCTCGTGGTATTTGCCGAACGCCTCCTGATAGGGCAAGGCGGCGTTTTCGGCGTCGGGGACGGCCTTGTAGAACTTGTTCAGGTCGTCATGGGGCAGGGGCTCGCCTCTTTCCCTTATTTCCGCCTCGAGGCGGCGGAGTTCGGCCCTGTTTGTTCCAACCCATAGTTGCCAGACGAGGATCAGGGAGAAAAGCAGGAAGAGGAAAGACGATATCCATGGATGTTTCTCCATGAACTCGACAATCATTTTCTTGAGGTCTTTCATCGGTTCGACTCAGTAGTGTCCGGTTATAAATCAAACAATAGCAATTGCTTATGCTTTTCGATATC
>CAZGJP010000155.1:0-6400 GCA_964526605.1 uncultured Lentisphaera sp. | reverse complement strand
TTTTTGTCACGGCGCCTTTGCTGCGTTTCCCTAGCGCGAGCATCTTCAGCTTGCGGGCCGTCGCCTCGACGCCGTCAGTCCTCATGTTGATCAGATGAAGCCTGGGGATTTTGCTCCCGGCGAATTCGAAGAGCGCCTTCACCGCTCTGGGGAAGCACGCAACGACGAGAAGCTCTCCTGCGGACGAAATCCTCTTCAGGACGGATGCCTGTTTTGCGGCCAGTCCGCAGAGGTCGCCGACGCAGACAATGTCCATTCCGGATTCGGCCAGAAGGGATCTGACAGCTTTCTTTCTCTCCTGGTCCACAAGATTGTAATGCTCGCATTCGCAGAATAATATTTTCAAATCCACCTCGTCAATTTTTAGTAGGTCTTCTTTTGAATCTCAGAGCGCCGGTGGGGCATATTTCGACGCATTCCCGGGCCGATTTCTTCAACGCCTGCTCCATGGAGAAGCCGGACGGCGGCGTCACTCTCACGTCGAAGCCACGGCCGATGAAGGTGTTCCCGTGCGTCTCCCCTGCCCTTTCGGAGACCTGGATGCAAAGGCCGCAAGCGATGCACTTGCCCTGCTCGAAGACTATCTCGGGGTGGGATGCGTCCTGCTTGAACGGCCTTCTTCTCTCCTTGAACAGGGTCGGTATTGCGGAATATTCCGCCGAGAGGGAACGCAGCTTGCAGTCTTCGGCTGCGATGCAGTCGCAGTCGAGGCATCGAGCCGCCTCCCTGATGCATTTTTCTTCGGAGGCGGCCTCGACTGATTTATCGTCGAGCAGGCGCCCGCCGGGATTGGCTGATTTCAGAAAAAGCCCCATCTCCTCATCATTGAGAGCACCCATTTTCACATTAATCCTATGCCTTGTGGAGGTCTGCCCGCCACCCCTGAGATAATGGTCTACGCATTCCGCCGTGTGACGTCCGGAGGCGATTGCGCGGACAGCCATTCTGCGGATGGGACTTATCATTCCTCCGGCGGCGAATACGCCGTCAATTGACGTGGCGTTCGACCCCCGGTCGGAGAGGAGTCCGCCGTCCTTGCCGGCAAGGCCGAGCGCGTGGATGTCGGCGTCATTGCCGAGTGCGAGGACGACCGCATCATGGCTCTCGCGGAGGCGCATGATATCCTCCCCGTTTTTCAAGTCGTAGGATGGGATGAATCCTATCCCTGTTGAAAGAACGGATTTTATCTCCTGCTCGAGGATTTGAGGGGGCAGGACGGAGTCCGGAACTCCGTATCTGAGCATGCCGCCAGGCAAGCCGTGTTTATCGTGGATCGAGCAATGGTGCCCCATCTTTGCGAGGTTGAAGGCGGCGCTGAGTCCGGCCGGTCCCGCGCCTACGACCGCCACTTTCCTGCCAGCTGCTCCGGCCACGGCGGAAGGAGCCACGCACCCTTGCTTTCTGAATCTGGCGGCGATCAGCCTGTGGAGATTTTTTATGGCGACTGCGCCGTCGTGTAGCCTGCGTCTGCAGGCCTTTTCACAGGGAGATGGGCATATGGCTCCGAGAATTTCGGGAATGACAAGGGAGTTTGCCGCGATGGCATGGGCCTTCTCCCATTCGCCGGACTGGAGATGGCGGAGCATCGCAGGGATATTCATCGATGCCGGACAGGCGTTAGTGCATGGCCCCTCGCAATCTCCGACATGATCGCTGAGCAGTAGCTCCAAGGCGATGCGCCTCGCGTCCCTGACCTCCTCCGAATTCGTTTCCACGGCCATCCCTTCATGCGCTGGTGTCGCGCATGCGGGCACGAGGCGTTCGAGCCCGGCGACCCTGACCACACAGACCATGCAAGAAGTGCCGTGCTCGAATCCGGGCTCGTGGCACAATGTAGGTATCCTGACGCCAAGCTTTTCTGCGGCATCGAGGATGCTTGATCCCTCGGGCACTTCGACAGGGCGTCCGTCTATGCTTATCTTCGGCATCTATATCACCTCCACAGCGTCTTGGGGGCATGCCACGAGGCAGGCTCCGCAGCGCACGCATTTCTGATCGTCAATCTCATGTCTTTCGTAGGGTTTCGACCTTATCGCATCGACCGGGCAGCTCCGTGCGCAGATGGTGCATCCTATGCATTTATCTCCTATCGAGTATCTGACCAGCGCCTCGCATTTTTTCGCCGGGCATCTTCCCTCGATGTGAGCCTCGTATTCATCTCTGAAATGGCGCAATGTGGAGAGGACCGGGCTCGGGGCGGTGCGTCCGAGCGCGCAGAGGCTGCTCCTGCTTATCATGACGGCGAGCGACTCCAGTTTTTCAAGATCACCAGCAACGCCTTTTCCTCCGCAGAGCCTCTCCAGTATGTCGAGCATGTGCCTGGTCCCTATCCTGCATGGCGTGCAGCGTCCGCAGGACTGGTCCTGCGTGAATGAGAGGAAGTATCGGGCCATGTCCACCATGCAGTCGGAATCGTCGAGGACGATGAGCCCTCCGGAGCCCATTATGGCGCCTTTTCCGGTGAGGGTTTCGAAGTCGATCTGTGTATCGGCGAGGCTTGCCGGTATGCAGCCTCCGGAAGGGCCGCCGATCTGCACCGCCTTGAAGCTCCTGCCCTTCGCGACGCCACCGCCGATCTGGTCGACCACCTGGCGGATGCTTATGCCCATTGGCACCTCGATAAGCCCTCCCCGGTTCACCTTGCCCGCCAGTGCGAAGACCTTGGTGCCCTTGCTCTTTTCAGTCCCCATGCGGGCGAATTCGTCCGGGCCGTTCCGAAAAATCCAGGGGATGCAGGCGTAGGTCTCGACGTTGTTTATCAGGGTAGGTCTGCCCCTGAATCCCTTCTGCGCCGGATATGGTGGCCGCAATCTGGGCATTCCTCGCCGGCCCTCCAGCGATGCTATCAGAGCGGTCTCCTCCCCGCAGACGAATGCGCCAGCGCCCTCCACCACGCGCAAGCGCAGCGAGAATGAAGTGCCGAAAATATTGTCACCGAGAAAACCTTTCTCCATGCATAGGCTTATCGCCTCGCGGATGCGGAGGACGGAGAGCGGATACTCCTCCCTGATGTAGAGTATCCCATGCCGCGCCCCCACGGCGAACGCCCCGATCAACATGCCCTCGATGATCCGATACGGGAAGCTTTCCAGCAGCATCCTGTCCATGAAGGCGCCAGGATCGCCCTCGTCCCCGTTGAGGATTATATGCTTCTCGTCACCCGGCGCATCCCTGACGCTTCTCCACTTCCTCCCCGTCGGGAAGCCAGCTCCTCCCCTTCCGCGCAGGCCGCTCTTCTCGACCGTTCCTATTATGTTCTCGGGGGAACGCTCCTTCAGGCAGCGGCGGGCTGATTCGAATCCGCCATGGGCCAGATACTCGTCCAGATCGGTGGGATCCAGGCATCCGCAATGCTCCAGCACGACATGGCTCTGGAGATCCATGAACGATGCGAGAGAAGGATTGGCCGGTTCGAGCGCGCGAGGGGATGCGGAAGGCGCAAGAAAGTCTCCGCTCAAGATATTCTCAATAGTCCTGTCCATGGAGCGCCTGGCTCGCTCAATCATCCCGTCCGGAGGAAAATGTCCCTGGATTATCCTCGGGACATCGCGAGGAAGCACCTTGGCGTAGAGACGGGAGCCACCTTCGGGAGTGAACATCTGCACCAGGGGGGTGTTATGGCACATGCCCACGCATCCGACCCTTTTCACATAGGCGTTGACACCATTGTCCTCCAGCGCTTTTTTGATGGATTCGCCCACATTTCCCGCTCCGCAGGCCACGCAGCAGGAGCCGAGGCCTATGCGTATCTCCGCCATTCCGGCTTTTCCGGCCGTCCGCATGGGGCTCCCGGATTTTTTC
Organism: uncultured Lentisphaera sp.; assembly: GCA_964526605.1. Classification (GTDB taxonomy): domain Bacteria; phylum Verrucomicrobiota; class Lentisphaeria; order Victivallales; family GWF2-50-93; genus DYMC01. The sequence continues at coordinate 2,599 of CAZGJP010000155.1, read as the reverse complement.
CCATAGTCCTTTTCATGCGCGATAAAGTCGCTGATCGCGTCTCCGACCTTTTCAGGTGTCATGTGTCCGTATGTCTTTTCACCGATCACGATGACAGGGGCGAGAGTGCAGCATCCGAGACATGCGACTTTTTCGACGGTGAATCTTCCGTCCGGAGAAGTGTCGTCGGTCTCCGGTATTTCGAGTTCGCGATATACGGCCTTGAGTATCTTGCCGGCGCCCTTGACGTGACAGGCGGTGCCAACGCAAATCCTTATCAGGTGCTTTCCGGCGGGACGCAGGCGGAACTGCTTGTAGAACGTGGCTACGCCTTCTATGCGGGCCATTGAGATCCCCGTTCTTGAGGAGAGGATCAGCAGGGCCTCCCTTGGCAGATAGCGCCATTTGCGCTGGAAGGCCTGCAGGATCGGGATGAGATTCTCATCTCCGCCGCCGATGCGGCTTATGATCTCGTCGGCCGCAGACATGTCCATTTCATTTTCCATGGGGAGCATTATCCGGGGTTTCAGGTTTTCCACATTAGAGCTAGAACGATCGCGACAATCAGGACTGACGCTGCAAGGAGAGCCAGGACCATCCGTGCATAGGCGACGTTTCTTCTCATCGGCTCCGGGCCCGGCGCCGGGACGGGCTCGAACGATCTGTTCAAGCTCATGACGAGGAGAGCGGCTCCGGCGACGAGGAGCATGCCTCCGTATCGCAGCCTCGCCATCGCGTCGAAATAATTCCGCCTCATGCGGTGGTCCAGAATCCTAGCCTCATCCCTCGACGCCTTGTCCGCGGAGTCAATCCTGCATTTGTCCGCCAGTTCGGCAAGCCTTGCCGCAGCAGGAGATAGCAGCGGGTCGTTCCGCCTCAACACGTGGACGTTCCAGAGAAGGACGAGGACGACCGCAGGCAGGAAGAGGCCGGCGAGGAATGCGATCCTTCCCGCCATCAGGCTGGAATGATGGACCTGCGTTTTTGATTCGACTGTTCTTTTTTCAGGCATTGGCATCCTCTTCGAGCTTCTTCAGCCGGAGATGCTCCATCGGGCAATATGAATGGCATCTGCCGCATGAGAAACAGAGTCCGCGGTCGGGAAGATAATCCTTCTGCCTCCTCCTTGAACTCATGCCGACAAGAAAAGCGCCGGCAACGAAGCCGAGATATGCGCCCATAACTGTCGCGCCGATGCCGAATCCACGCGTGGTTCTTGCAATATCGGCATGGAGCTCCGACTCAAAGGATCCGGCCTGTTTGAAGGCCGCCACAAGATCGCTCTGCCAAGGGCTCCTCTCATTTGACTCGAGCGCAATGGCATCTGCGGTCTGCACCTTGATGTCCAAGCGGCTCAAGGGCCCCGCGCACAGATGTCCGCCCCAGGCTCCAAGCAGGATGAAGACTGGCCAGAGGAGCAGGAAGATGGCGAGAAGTTTTTTCTCTCTCTTCAATTCGGCCTCGGGACAGCCGTCCTCCGGAGGGACTATTGCTCCATACGGACATGAGTCCTCGCAGAGCCTGCACCTTACGCATTCATCCGGGCTTATCGAGGTATGCCAGATGGAGAACCTGGAGAAGAGATTCAATAGCACGCCGTATGGACAGGCGAAACGGCAATACGGCCTGCCTATGAAGAGCGAGAGTACGAGGATGAATCCGGCGAAGAGCAGCATCCCGAAGCCTCCGTTCAGGCGGAATATCGGGACAAAGGGATCGAACTTGCAGATTATGAAGCCGCTCCCTGTGGCGGCCAGCAGAACTGCCATGGAGAGATACAGATGCGGAAGGAATCTCAACGCCCTGTCCAGCCATTCAGGAATCTTCAACGGTCTGATCAGGACGATCTCCTGCATGGCGCCCAATGGACAGACCGCGGCGCAGAACACCCTGCCGCACAGCAGCGCGAAAAGGAGCGGCGCGGCGAAGATCAGAACCAGGACGGTCGAAATCACGAAGGAATTGTCGAATAGCGCCAGCGAGACATTCTGCAGACTGCCGACCGGACATATGCATCCCTTCTTGTAGAAGCCGAAATATGCGACGGAGAAGACAGCCGTCAGAAGCATCATCCTGCGGGACCTTCGCCTCAGAGCCATGGCTGCGACCACGAGACAGGCGAAAAGCATAGCCACATCGGCGTATTCGAGTATGGCCGGACGGGGTGGAAAATGCCGGACAATTGGAAGCTTGTGATTCGTCTCGTTGAACTCCGGACGCGGAAAACGGTCCGCGGCCGACACATTGATCGAAACAAACGCCGTGATCAACGCGAAGAGAAGATGTGTTTTCAGCGTCCTTCCCATCTCATCCCCTCCCCTTGCTCTGCCCGGACTGCAGACCTTTCAGCAGGTAGGGCTTGTCCGAGGGCAGTCTTACGAATGCGCCGGACGGACAAGCCTTGGCGATGGCGCACTGGTTGCAGTTCAAGCAGTATCCATGATCCACCTGGAGGTAGAGGCTGCCATTTCCGAAGGTCTGGCATCCCTTGACACACTTGGAGCAGCCTATGCATCGGCTCTTGTCAATCGTGTATTCGTAGTAGGGATGCTCGACGAACTTCCTCTTGATCGCGTTTGTCGGACAGAGCTCCTTTTCGCCGGTCGTGTCGAACTCCGAG
>CAZGJP010000154.1:1194-6407 GCA_964526605.1 uncultured Lentisphaera sp. | reverse complement strand
AATTTATTTTTTTTTTTTTAGGGATACCCGAAAAAGGGTTTTTTTCGGGTTTTTCGTTCTGCTCCACGTCGAAGTTCCTTTGGAGGTTGTCGTCTTTAGGGAGCTTGCCGTATTTCGCCTTCCAGAGGTAGACGTCGAAGAGCTGTTTTTTCAGGACGCCGATGAATTCGCGGGACTGATACTCTCCGCACTGTTCGCGGAACTTCTCGTTGCGGGTCTTGAAGTCGGCTTCCTTTATGAGATCCTTGTGGTCCTTTGCGAAGTTCTTGAAGTAGGCGGCGTAGTCGTCCTTTCTGACGGCCTCGACCAGCAGGTCCACCGATTCCTCGGCGAACCTGAGTTTGTCCTCGTCGGACAGTTCGGTGGCCGGCGCCTGGCTTTGCTGCCTAGGCGGCTCCTGTTCGGTGTTTCCGGATATTTTCCTTGCGAATTCGTCCATGCTTGTGCATGACGAGATTGCGAGAGCGCACGGGACTGCCGCCAGGATTGCGAGCTTTCTCATTGTGTTGGATCTCCTTTGATTTGCTTTGCTTCCCGGAATATACATATTTTCCGGTGCAAGGCAAGGCTGCGTTGTTTTTTTCGTCCATGAGGCTAATATAAGCGGGCATGGACAGGAGCAAACCGCCAATTTCGTTCGAGGACCACTGCGGATACGTGCTGGATTCGGCGCGTCTGGATCTTTTTTTTCTCTGGACCTGGCTCGAGAAGCATCCTGGGGAGACTTTCGTCCAGGCGTTGCGCGGGAGGGTTGATCTCGCGCGCAAGACCGATCCGGAGATTCCCTATCTGGACAAGGTTCCGGTGAACTACGGCCATCGCGCCTGGCCCGGGATAGAGGCCGGGCTCTCGGAGATATATTCGCGCTTGAGGAAGTCCGGGGGGACGGCGGATGAATTCGAGGCTGCCGGCTACGGATTATGCGAGGGAAGCCTGAAGGCATGCGCCGAGAATTCCTACCACAATGGGGACTACTGGGCGGCGTTTGGGGCATACCAGTGCGGAAGTCTCAAGTTCGACGCCCCTTCGGAGGAGGAGCCCCGCAAGGTTTCCTTCCACATAAAGAACGCGTTGGCGCCGAGAAGCATATTCGAGGACCCCGGATACCTTCCCTCATGTCTGTTCGATCTGATGGACAAGGCCGCCAGGGAATACGGAGCTGACACTTTGCAGACCGAGACCTGGCTGAACTCGCTGCCGAAGTGGCTCGAGCTTTTTCCTCCCGAATGGATGGACAACATGGGCCCTGACTGCAAGGACGTGGGATGGGGATACGGGCACTGGGGGCAGTTCATCTCGGCGAGGGGCTGCTTCAACCGCAAATACGGGGACGTCCTGCGCAGGACCGGCGATTTTCCGTTCTGGCCCCGGAAATCGCGTTGCAGCTTCAAGTCCCTGAAAGGGCATCTGGAGGCGCTGCGATGAAGGAGACACCGAGAGGGCTGAGGACCCAGATAGGCATATTCGGCAGGCGCAACACGGGAAAGTCCTCCCTGCTCAACGCGATATGCCGCCAGGAGGTTTCAATAGTGGCCGACCATGCCGGCACCACCACCGATCCGGTGGAGAAGGCCATGGAGCTCCTGCCGCTGGGGCCGGTTCTATTCATAGACACCGCCGGGGTGGACGACGTGGGCGAGGTGGGCGCTCTCCGCACGGAGAAGACGAGGCGGATATTCTCGCGGACGGATTTCGCCATTGTGGTGGCCGAGCCGGACAAATGGACTGGCTTCGAGGAGATGCTGGCCGACACTTTCGCCCAGAGGAAGACCCCATGCATGGTCGTCTTCAGCAAGGCCGACATCTCCGCGCCGGATGCCAAAATCCTGGAGGAGCTGAAGAGGAGGAAGCTTCCACACGCGAGCGTGTCGTCGAAGACAGGAGACGGGATCGAGGACTTGAAGAGGAGGATAGCGTCGCTTGCTCCAGAGGCCGTGTTCAACCAGAGCCTGCTCGCGGGCGTGCTCGGGCCGGGGGAGATGGCGGTGCTGGTCGTGCCCATAGATCTGGAGGCGCCCAAGGGACGTCTTATACTGCCGCAGGTCCAGACCATCAGGGAGATACTCGACGGCGACGCCTACTGCATGGTGGTGAAGGAGAGGGAGCTCAAGCACGCGCTCCAGACTCTGAGGACTCCGCCAGCTCTCGTGATAACGGACTCGCAGGCGTTTCTAAAGGTGTCGGCGGACGTCCCGGAGCTGGTGCCGCTGACATCCTTTTCCATACTGATGGCGCGCCAGAAGGGGGATCTGGAGACGTTCGCGGAGGGGGCCCTCGCCGTCTCGTCGCTGAAGTCGGGCGACAAGGTTCTGATCGCGGAAGCCTGCTCGCATCATCCTGTCGGCGAGGACATAGGGAGGGTGAAGATACCGCGCTGGCTTTCGCAGTTCACCGGAAAGAAGCTTGAGTTCAAACATGTCCAGGGGCAAGACTTCCCGGACGATCTTTCCGGCTACGGGCTTGTGGTCCACTGCGGAGCATGCACGTTCAACCGGAAGAACATGCAGTCGAGGCTCGAATCCGCCGGCAGGAAGTCCGTTCCCATCACCAACTACGGGGTGCTGATAGCGCATCTCATGGGCATATTGAGGCGGAGCCTGGGTCCCTTTCCGGAGATGTCGGACTTCCTGTCGAGATCGGGATTGTAAAATCGGCTTTTCGAGGTTGATTATCATCATTGGAGCGCGGGCTTCGGCCTGCGGACGACACCATGGAATGCCTGGGAGTGAAATTTAAGAGGGCCATTTGGAGGAGGCCATGCCTTCCGGTTTGCGCCGCTCTCCTTATCTCCTGCGAGAGCGTTCCTCCGGGGGAACCGCCTCCCGACGGGATTCTGGCCGAGCAGATCCATGTGCCTGCCAACCAGAAGAACGACAAGACGCAGGAGGAGGCGGTTTCCTACATGCTCACATCCATCGTCTCGTCATGCCATCCGGTCTCCACCGCCTCGATCTCGGATCCGCCGTCGGTGATCAACGACTTCATCGCGTCCGCCGAGGGGAAGGTGAACTACATGCCGATGGAGCTGTGGGCGGGTCTCGTGAAGATGAAGATGCTGCGCCCCGTGACCGCGCAGGAGGACGCGCGGTATTCGTTGTTCAGCGAATTCGGCGACGTCGAGGAGAGGGATGGCCGCAAGAGGATGCTCTGGAGGATGAAGATGACCGAGACCGGATCGGACGTGGCGGTCTGGCAGGAGAAGATCAGCTTCACCATCGAATAGGACGAGCCAATTGCGAAACTCCCCGTGGCCGCGCGGAGTTTTGCAATCGGCTCTTGTTTTCAAGCAATGAACCTAAAAGCGGCGAACATGGGATCGCGGATTGGAAACTACCGGGACGCTCTCGAATTCTTCTCGGGGCTTGAATTCTTCGGGATGAAGTTCGGGCTGGCGCAGACGCGGCTGCTTGCGAAATTCGCGGGGAATCCACAGGACAACCTGCGCTTCGTCCACGTGGCAGGCACCAACGGGAAGGGGACTGTCTGCGCAATGCTGGCGGCGGCCCTGGGCAAGGCGGGGCTCAGGACGGGACTCTACACTTCGCCACATCTTGTTTCGCCACGTGAGAGATTCAGGCTGGACGGGGACGCCATTTCCGAGGCGGACTTCGCGAAATTCGCCGAGAAGACGAGGGTGGTGGTCGAAAGGGTGGTCTCCACCGGGGGGCGTCCGACATATTTCGAGGCGGCGACCATACTGGCGTTGATGTACTTCAAGGAGAAAAAGGCCGACATCGTCGTGTGGGAATGCGGTCTTGGGGGCAGGCTTGACTCCACCAACATCGTGATTCCGGAGCTTTCAATCATATGCTCCATCGGCAAGGACCACTGCGGACAGCTCGGGAACACGATTGCGAAAATCGCGGCGGAGAAGGCCGGGATCATCAAGCGCGGCGTTCCATGCATCTGCGGGAAGAACATCGGCGCTGGCGCGAGAAATGCGATACGGCGCATCGCGGGGAAAAGGCGGAGCGCCTTGTACTTCGCCGACAAGGAGGCGGAGATCGTCCGTCAGGGCTCCTTCGGAAAAGACGGATTCGAGGGCCAGACCATGTTGAACGGCCATGAACGGATCCGGATATTATTCCCCGGTATTCAGCAGAGGAGGAATCTGGCCTTGGCCTGCGAGGCGCTGGGCATGCTTTCGAGGAAACTTGGATTCCCGCGCGAAAAGGCGATCAGGGGGCTTTCCGGCGCGACCTTGGCCGGACGGATGAGCATGATGCCCGATGGGACGATAATAGATGGCGGGCACAATCCGCAGGCGTTGAAGGGGCTTGTGGACAACATCCTCCTGTATTTCGGGGGGCGGAGGCTGCCAGTAATATTCGGGGCCTTGAGGGACAAGGACGCGAGGGCCAATCTGAGGATGCTCTCGCGGATTTCCCAGGAGTTTTTCTTCGTTCCGGTCGCCGCGTCGCGAAAGGCGTTTACGCCGGACGAGATGCTTTCGCTTTACGGGGGGCTGGGGCTCTCCATTCCTGCAAAGACTTCTTCCCTGAGGGAGGCTTTGAGGGGAAAAAGCGGGATAAAGCTGCTTGCCGGGTCGTTTTATCTGGCGGGAGAGGCTTTGAGGGAGTATCTTACCGAAGATGAAATAATAAACTGGAGGCTGGGATGAAAAGAATAATCGCCATCTTGCTTGTTTTCGCGTCATGTCTTGCGGTTCCGGACCCGGCGATGGCCGCCGAGGACAAACTTGCGGAGTTGCTGAAGGAGCACAAGGCGAACATGCTGGAGTTGGCGAAACTGCGCCAGAAGGCGGTCTCGGAGGACGAGGAATTGAAGGCGCTTCACGAGCAGATACTCGAGCTGCACGCCAAGATGGCAAACAAGCTCGACCAGAAGCCCGAGATAAGGCTGCTCAACGACAAGATAATCGGCATAGAGAAGCAGATCGAGGGCGAGCGGGCCGAGGCGGAGAAGAGGAACCTTCTTAAGGAAGAACGATAAATAGGAGGAGCCAACTGCAAAACTCCATGCGGCCACGGGGAGTTTTGGAATAGGCTCAGAGACTCTATAATGAAAAAATTCATCACTATCCTCATCGTCTCAGCACTGGCATTCTTTCAAATCTTCTCGCAAGATGGGACGATGCTGGGCATGGATTTCGCACAGAACTTGAACGACCCCGGGCTTGTTCTGCCGAACACTACGGATTCGCTGGATAAAATTGATCTGAACAAGGGAGATGCCATTCCAAAAACAGGCAT
>CAZGJP010000154.1:0-1184 GCA_964526605.1 uncultured Lentisphaera sp. | reverse complement strand
GATTGGAAGACTCTTCGAAAGGCCAGCCGAAGGGGGTTGTGAAGGAAATAACTCTGCAGGACATAGCGGACTATAGTGGCAACACTTTGAATGTTTCAACGACGGCCTGGGAAAAATTCGTGAAGGATATGCCCCAGCAGTTGAAGGTTGCGAAGGATGCGGTTAATGCAATAGTTATACACCAGAAGCTCTCGAATGGAGACATGGCTGGTGCAGCAGACAGTTTTCTGCAGTATATTGGAGGCGTGGTACTTAGCGATGCAGAAGCCGCTGGCCTGGGGCCTTGGGCCACTGTGCTGACCTTGTTTCAGGCATACTGCGTGGCCAATGATTTCATAAGGGACAGAGTCTTCATTCCAGAACTTTTCAACGAGCTCTACGTCAAATATTCGAAGCTGCGGGATTCAGGAAACAGCCACGAAGCCGCATGGGACGAGAATCTTTCCGCAGGAAGTGGCCTGCACCCGCTCCTATATGAGATAAAGGCCAAGGTCATTTATCCGAAATACGATGTCAAGAAAAGTCCTTCAGGAATTGTCAAGGCGGCGCGGGAAGTCAAGGGGGCGGCGGCCGGGCGCAAGGTCGCGATAGTTCTTCGTGACACCGAGGATTGGAAGTATGGTTTGAATCGAATGCTGATCCGTCACAAGGGCAATGCCGTGGGCGGTCCCCGCTTCAGAAGAATCATTGATGTGGAAATATGCGGGATGAATGATGATAATCTCGGGAAATACACGGACGAGATAATGGACGGTGTCATAAAGTTGAACGAGTTCAACTATCGCGAAGACCCCGCCTACATGAATTCGACTCAATTGGAGGAACTGAGGAAGGAGGTGGGGGCTCTATTGAAGAAGATATTGGAGCAGAAGCCGGGCGAGAATCTGGACGGGGAGGCTCTGGAATATCTTGGAAACCTCTTGAAAATGCAGTACTCGAAGGCTAGGCTTTCCGACGAATGTTCGAAGAAGGCGAAGGCGGGCAGGGAAGAGCTCGTTGAAATTGCCAAGACGCTGATTCAAATTGACGAGGACTTGAAGAACTCGAAGGAACCTGCAACTGGCATACTGCCGAAGGCATCGGCTTTTCTGCCCGACCCCAAGCTTCTGCCTCTTCCCGAGGGATATCAGCAGTGGTTCATGCAAAAGGGCAGAACATGGGACCAGGTCACCGAGCTCGAGTTC
>CAZGJP010000153.1:0-6521 GCA_964526605.1 uncultured Lentisphaera sp. | reverse complement strand
TGGGAATATCATCATAGAAAAATCAGTGCATCTTACAAATGATTCCAATGGATATAAGTATAGCGGAGATTTTGTTTTTGATAACATGGCTAATATTCACCAACTAGAGAAAGAAAGTTCAGTTATGACATGTTTTATCGACTCTGTTTATGTTAGCTTCAATGGCGAGTTGCGGAGTATAAATTTAAAGAACCGGACAATATACTTCTTTAAAACTTTTTGTTTGAACGTTCAGAATCCCATCCGTATATTTTCAAAACAAATGTTTGCAATTTGCGATCTAAATGAGCCCCAATCGATAAAAACAAATCTTGGGGTCCTCACTATTGACAAACTATGCTATTATAAGCGATCGTCGTGTTGCATTTGTCAATTATATGGTATTAATAAGCTTGAAAGTTCCAACTTTTCTTTCGAAGTATCTGAAGATATAGTGATAGATCGGGAGGAAAGAATAATCCTGTGCCATCTATTTAAACCTCAGGTAATGCCAACTTTGTACGCAGATCTGGCTGTATACGATGAGCTTTCATTCCATGAGAACGGCGCTGTCAAGTCATGCCGATTACATGAAGATATTAGTTTACTTATCAATGACAATATATTTGTCGTAGAATGCAAGCAAATTATAAATTTCTACGACGATCTTAAAGTGCGGTCTTTTTTTATTCGTGATAAAATTACGGGATGGAATTTCGTGAGATATGATAGATCTGGGGCGAGAATTATTGAAAAAAAGGAACCCGCTCCAGTTTGCGATAATGATGATTGGCATCTTCGCTATAATGCATATAAGTAAAACGGAAGAAGCATCAGGGGCATTGGTACCAGTATGAGCAAGTCATTGGGAGATTAAGAATTGACAATTAAGAATTAAGAGAGAAGAATTAAGAATGGGGGAGAGAGCTTGTCGTTAAAATATTGCGGAATTTATGGCGTGGTGCAGACGGCAGATGACGGTGACAAGTGGGGGTATGCGGGATTCTATCAGAAAATCTGAGGACATGATTTGAAAAATACAAACGATACTATAAAGTGATACTATGAACAGAAAGCATAGGCGGACGCTAGAGGCGGTCTTTCGCAAACCGGAACCGGCGGGCATAAACTGGAACGATATTGAAAAACTACTCTGGAATCTAGGCGCAACGGTCAGCGAACGTGAGGGATCGAGAATCGCCGTGCTCCTGAACGGAAGGATTGCCGTCTTCCACCGTCCGCATCCGAGAAAGGAAACGGACAAGGGTGCGGTGAAGTCTGTTAGAAAATTTCTTGAAAATGCAGGGGTGAAGCCATGATGAGATATAAAGGATATGTCGCCGTAGTTGAATTCGACGAAGATGCAAAGGTCTTCAGGGGCGAGATCGCAGATACCAACGATGTGGTAACATTTCAGAGCGCCGACGCGAAAGAGCTCGAGAAGGAATTCCACAAGTCCGTGGACGAATATCTCAAGTTCTGCAAGGAGCTTAAGAGGGAGCCCGAAAAACCGTTTTCCGGTAAGCTCCTCCTAAGGCTTGACCCGGAATTACACAGAAAACTACACCTCGAATCACTCCGGAATTCCGAAAGCATCAACCAACTCATCGTTCATGCCGTGAAGGAAAAGCTCGAAAAATACGGATAAAAGAAGTATCGCCGCCAGTATAAGCAAATCTTTTGGGTTGGGAGATTAAGAATTAACAATTAAGAATTAAGAGAGAAGAATTAGGAATTAAGAATGGGGGAGAGAGCTTGTCGTAAAAATATTGCGGAATTTGGATGGGTTGATATGGAGGATAGTCGTCGGTTTAATCCACCGGCTCCTATGGAGTGGCGGACAAGCCCGCCAGAGGCGGATAAAAAACCGACCTACTGTAGTCACGCCAACTAGAAAAAGGAAATCGGTGCCAGTCTGTTTTAGTGCTTGACTGTTTTTCCTCTGCGGATTTGAATTCCCTGCCGGCGAGAATACATTATCTGGACGGATCGTCCGAGTTCAGCATGAGGGGGTTTCTTGGTGAGAGGGAGGAAGAATATTTTTATTGCCAGTTTTGCGTTGCTTACCGCTGCGGAGTCCGCATTTTCGCAGGGAATTGATAAGACCAAGATGGAACCGGTCGCGGTCGGGTGGCCGATATTCCGTGGAGACCAGGGGCTTTCGGGCGGGATTGAAATCGAGGCGCCGAAAAAATTCAAGCTTCTCTGGAGCTTCGACGCGGGCGGAGTCATTGCGTCTCCGCCAGTCGCCGCCAATGGTCTTGTCTTTGCGAGTTCCGCAAATGGAAAAGTCCATGCGATTTCCGCGGACAAGGGCGAAAAAGTTTGGGACTTCGATTCAGGAGCATCGGTCGAGGCGTCTCCACTTTTCTTCAATGGCGCAATTTATGTGGGGAACAGCAAAGGCACGTTCCATGCCATCAACGCGAAGGACGGGAAGGAGAAATGGAGATTCGAGGCCGGCGACAAGATAGCGGGCTCTGCGAATTTCGCAGTGACATCCGACAAGCTCTCGTTGATACTGGTCGGCGGCTATGACAACATCATGCGGGCGCTTGACTCGGAGACAGGGCGGGAAGTCTGGCGATATTCAGCGCAGAACTACATAAACGGAGCCCCGGCGGTCTCGAACGGCATGCTCGCCTTCGGCGGATGCGATGCGAAGCTCAGAATCCTTCTCGCCGCCGACGGGAAGGAGATCGCGATCGTCGATTTGGGATCATACATTCCGAATTCCCCCTGCTTCCTCGATGGCGGAATATATCTGGGGCATTTCGGCGGGAATCTATTTTCAATATCTGCGGAGGAGAAGAAGATTCTCTGGCAGTTCCCGAAGGATGCTCAAGTTGGTGCATTCATGGGCTCTCCGGCCCTCGGCAGGGACCTTGTCGTGATCGGCAGCCAGGACTCGAAGATATACGCGGTGAAGCGCGCGGGCGGAGATCTGGCCTGGTCTTTCGAGACCAAGGGGGAGCTGAAGAGCTCTCCTCTGCTTTTGGGAGACAAGGTGGTCGCTGGATCCTCGGATGGCCGAATCTACATGCTGAAACTCGATGACGGCTCGAAGCTCTGGTCCTATGACACCGGATCTGAAGTCGCAGGTTTCGCGGCAAGTGGAGGAATCTTGCTGGCCGCCTCGGGCAACAGCATTCTTGCGTTCGTGAAAGAGGGGGAATGACGGAGATGAGAATACTTCACATAGTGGCGGCATCGAGCGGATTCTACTGCGAAAACTGCCTGCGGGACCAGTTCCTTGCCAGAAAGCTGGGAGAGCTCGGCCACGACATCGTCCTAATGCCCCTCTATCTGCCTTTGCCCTCGGGAGAGGATATCCAGGTCGAAAAGACCCCCGTATTCTTCGACGCGATAAACCTCTATCTGAAGGAGAAGTTCGGCTGGTATCGCAGATTGCCGTCCTGGATGCAAAAGCCACTCAGTTCTCCATTACTGCTAAATATCATATCCGGGAATCCGAGGCTGATGAGGGCATCCGGGCTGGAGGACATGACTATTTCCGTGCTGCAGGGGGAGGATGGCCGCCAGGCACAGGAGCTCGAAAGGATGATAGAATGGCTCGCCACGCAGAAGAGACCGGAAATAATACATATCTCGAATGCGTTGCTGATCGGAGTTGTGAACAGGCTGAAGGAGGAATTCAAATGCCCGGTGGTCTGTTCGCTACAGGATGAGGATCAATGGGTGGACTCCATGGACGAGTCCGGAAGACGCAGAATATGGGAGATCATCTCCGGGAAGGCGAGGGGGGTCGACGCATTCGTGTCCGTCAGCGACTACTATGCGGGGATAATGAAGGAAAGGCTGAAGATCCCGGACGCGAGGATGCTGACATGCCATGTGGGAATAGATGCCGGAAGGTATAAGGCCGCCAAGCCGGACCCGGAGCGGCCTCTCATAGGCTACCTCTCCAGACTCTCGGAGCCCTGCGGGGCGGGGGTCCTGATCAACGCCTTCATAGAGCTGAAGAGGAAGGATAAATTCAAAAATCTCAGGCTCTCTCTTGCGGGCGGATTCACCGGAGACGACCTCAAGTTCATCGGCGGGCTCAAATCGCTGCTCTCCCAGAACGGATTGAGCGATGATTGCGAATTCGTCCAAGGCCTCGATGAAAGCAGCAGGCTCGCCTTCCTCCAGAAATTGACACTGCTATGCGTCCCATCGCTGAAGCCGGAGGCGTTCGGGCTCTTCCAGCTCGAGGCGATGGCGAGCGCCGTCCCGGTGGTGGAGCCGGACATGGGCGGATACCGCGAGGTGGTCGGCCTGACCCGCGCCGGAATCCTATACTCGCCAAACACGCCGCAGAACCTCGCTTCCAAGATCGAGTCATTGCTCGGAAATCCAGCCATGCTGAAGGAATTCGGAGAGAACGGCCGCAAGGAGACCGAAGGGCGTTTCTCCGTGGCGAGGATGGCTGAAAGGACGTTGGAGATATATCAAAAAATCTTGTCCGGAGCATGCGTATGAACGACCCGATAATACGTTTGGAAAACGTGTCCAAGACCTACCCTGTCCCCGACGACAAGGAAGGTCTGAAGGTGCTCAAGGGGATTACACTCTCCGTCGAAAAATCCCGGACTGTTGCTGTCACGGGACCATCCGGGTCTGGCAAGACCACGCTGTTGAACATCATGAGCGGGCTTGACAGCCCTTGCGAAGGTAGGCTTGTCGTGGCGGGAAAGGAGCTGGCCTCCATGAACGCCGATGATCTGGCGCTTTTCAGAAACAGGAACATAGGATTCGTATTCCAGTCGCACTGTCTCCTGCCGCAGTGCACTGTGCTCGAAAATGTGCTTCTGCCAAGCATTGTGGAGAGGCGCGAGAGCCCCCATGCCGTTCGAGAGAGGGCGCTGAGCCTTCTCGCCCGCGTAGGACTTGAACGCAAGGCGAACAGTTTCCCTGGAAGGCTTTCCGGGGGGGAATGCCAGAGGGCGGCCGTCGTCCGATCCCTGATCAACAGACCAAGCATCATCATGGCCGACGAGCCGACCGGATCGCTCGACAATCCTACGGCTCTGTCGCTTGCAAGGCTTCTGATCGAGCTCAACGAGGAGCTCGGCTGCACCCTGATCGTGGTGACACATTCGGAAATCCTGTCCGACATGATGGGGCGGAAGCTGAGGCTTGCAGATGGAACAATTACTTGCTGAAGCAGGGCGGCCAGGAATGACCGCCCTTTTTTCAAAAAACTACACGGAGGAAACGGAGGAAAGGAAGAAATATCCACCACGAAGACGCAAAGGACGCTAAGTTCACACGTTGTGTTCTTTGTGTCATAGTGGTAGAGCCAAAGTGGAATGATCATAGAGGAGTGCGGAGTGAACTATCTCAGGCTGGCGTTGCGCAATCTGTCATACTATTGGAGGCCGCTTCTTGCTGTCCTCATGGGGACCGCTGTCTGCACGGCCGTCCTGACTGGCGCGCTAATGCTTGGAGACTCCCTTCGAGAGAGTCTTCAATACATAAACGGCGCCCGACTGGGACGCGCCGAACATGCAATTGTCGCGCAGGACATTCACTTCATGGTGGACTTGGGCGAGAGATTGGAGCGAAACTCCGGTCTAGCGACAGCGTCCATCATGCGCACGAACGGCATGGCGGTGATTGATGGAGGGCGGCGGAGGATCAACAATCTGGACATATTTGGCGTGGGGGAGGATTTCTGGAGCTTCAGGGCTGAATCGGATGAGCTTGTGAAAATCCCTGACGGATCCGCCGTGCTCAACCGGAGCCTCGCTGAAAGGGCGGGATTGAAGGAAGGCGATTTCTTCCTTCTGCGTGTGGAGAAATCATCCTTTGTCCCCGCCGAAACGGCGCTAGCCCGGAAGGCGTCCATCTCCTCGGAGGGCTTGCGCCTGCGAGTCCACGCGCTGATATCCGAATCCCAGCTTGGAAACTTCAGCCTCGAAGCGAGTCAGCTCCCGCCCATGAACATCTTCTTGCCGAGGGATGAGCTTGCGGCCAAGATGGGAATGAAGGGCAGGGCGAATCTTCTGCTGTTGCGCCGGAAGAGTGAAGGAGATGGAGCAGGCGAAGACATCATGCGGCTCCTGAAAGAGCGCATCCAGCTCGAAGACGTCGGACTGGCGCTGGAGGAGCTTCCTGATTCCAATGCGATAGAGCTCGGGAGCAGGGAGATATTCATAGCTCCTGACCTGAGCCGGATCGCCCTTTCTTCAGGAAAGAACGGGCGCCCGGTATTCTCATATCTCGTGAACGAGTTCTCCGCAGGAGGGAACAAGACTCCGTATTCCTTCGTGGCAGGATTGGATGCCTCGGCGTTTCCAATCGCTCTTGCGGACGACGAGATCATAATCAATGAATGGCTCGCCGAAGATTTGAACGTGCGGATCGGGGATGCAGTGGCCTTGAAATATTATGTCCTCGGTCCCATGCGGACGCTCTCCGAGAAGGAGGCTGCCTTCACGGTGAGGATGATAGTCCCTATCGAAGGATTCGCCGCCGACAGGCGTCTGATGCCAGACTTCCCGGGACTCTCGGGCAAGGATTCGTGCGGCAGCTGGGAT
>CAZGJP010000152.1:5508-6531 GCA_964526605.1 uncultured Lentisphaera sp. | reverse complement strand
CCTATTTGCTCCCAATATGGATGCTTCCTTACGCAGACGAGACGGTCATCCTGAAGCGAAACATAGGCCTTTGCGCTGGACCATTGGTAGCCCCAGGGACGTTTTACCCCTTTGATTTTTGCCGCCAGCGGATTCCTCTCTATGTAGCGGGCAAGTCTCAGCAGATATCCGTCTTTCTGAACGAGGATGCTCTTGTAGCTTCCCTGCCAAAGCGTTCCACAACCGCCTTTTCTGCCATGCCGCCACTGGCTATACAGCGAGCAGACTTTCCCTACATATCTGGACACCTCGCTGGCGCTACTGGCCTCTATCGCCATGCGGTATATCCGAACTGCCAAATACTTACAGACTGGCAGCGATTCTTGTGGTATAAGCCCGTTTCTCCGCGAAAAACGGGCTAGAGGATGTCCGTGGCAAGTCCGTGCGACGCGACCGTGCCGTGCGGATGCGTCAGACTTACATGAAGAGGCTCTTGTACTGGGAAAACAGCTGGAACGCGAAGTATCCAAGCGCCACTAGCGTCAGCGATGCGGCGATGGTGGTTATCGCCGATGCTTGTTCCCCCTGCTGGGCAGGATACTGCATCTGCTGGTGATACTGCTGAGCGGAGACTGGAGGCTCGGCCATTGGCGCGGCGCCGTGCTCGGTGGCCATTCCGACATCGGAGGAGGCCGGTGCTGGCGGAGGCGGAGCGGAACTTCCCGGAGTCTTGATCTTCAGCGTCCTCTTCGCGGTCTGGGTTCCCGTTGCAGCGGGCTCTTCCGGAGGAGGCGTTGCAACTGTGGGGGCGGAGGCTGGCGAATCCAACTTGACGGTCGGAGCAGAAGGCTTCTTTGCGACCAGCTTTATCGTCTTTTTCGGTGCATCCTCGGCGGATTCGGGCGTGGCTATGGGAGGTGCCGCCGGAGCTGGCGCGGGGGCTGCCGCCGGTGAAGGGACCGGGGTTAGCTTCAATGTCTGCTTTGTGGAAGCCGGCGCTGGCGCCGCATCAGGGGCTGCTGCATCCGAGATGGAGGACGATGG
>CAZGJP010000152.1:0-5498 GCA_964526605.1 uncultured Lentisphaera sp. | reverse complement strand
AAAACCTTTTGTGGGACTTTGGGGCCTTTTTTTTCTTTTGTTTACCCCCGGGTTTGGGGGTTCTTTTGGGTGGTTGGCGCCCATTTCTATCTTGACTGTTGCATCGTCTTCCGCCGGAGCCTGGTTGAAGACTTCCGGGGGCATTGGTGGAGCGAGAACGGTTTCAACGTTCATCGGACCCTTCGAGCTCTTCATCTTGTCTATTCCGACGGTCGCGTCATCATCGCTGGGAGGCGGTGGTTCGGAGGCGAGTTTTTCGCGTTTCAGTGATACGGTCTCCTCGTCGCTCGCACTTGGGGCGGCTGGAGCGACGGTCTTGAGAGGTTTGAGCTTGATGGTCTTGAGTTTCTTGGGCTCTACCGAGGACTGTGCTGCCGGAGCTATCCTCGTCATGTCGGATGGCTTTATGGATGAATCGGCGGATGAGGGCACCACGACTTTCTTGTCTTCATCGGGCATCGGGATATTCTCCTTCTGTTTGGATGAATGTTTTGAGCATTCAAGATGTTTCGGGCGTTAATGTATAGCGTGGAAGCGCCGAATTCAAAAAAAAAATGCAAGTTTTTTCATCGGCTGGTGCAAACGAAATGGCGCGGATGCCGATGCCGATGTATAATACCCTCCAATTCGGAGCTTGGACTCGACAATGGATTTCAAGGATGGAAAAGTCGCGATAGTTGGGCTGGGACTTCTGGGCACATCGCTCGGTCTCGCCCTCAAGGGCAAATGCTTCAGGACCGTCTGGGCGAGAAGGCGCGAATCGCTTCAGCACGCGGTCGAGACGGGAGCCTGCGACAGGGCGTCGGACAATCTCGACGAGGCGCTGGCCGATGCGGATTTGTCCGTGATATGCCTGCCTGTGAAGACGATAATCAGTCTTGTCAGGGAGAACCGCCATCTTTTCAAGGGGAATTCGGTCGTCACCGACATTGGCAGCGTGAAGAGGAGGATTGTCGAGGAGCTCGAGCCGGCCCTGGCCGATCTGCGGGTCGCCTTCGTGGGAAGCCATCCGATGGCGGGCTCGGAGCAGAGCGGAGCGGCTGCGGCTAAAAAGGACATGTACCGGAACGCGACCGTGTTCATCACCCCGACGGACAGGACGTCGCCGCGGGCTTGTGAGATGGTCTCGGATCTGTGGCGGATGGCAGGAGCCCATGTGGTCTCCATATCCCCGGACGAACACGACAGGGTGGTTGCGGCGTCGAGCCATCTCGTGCATGTCTCGGCAGCCGCGCTTGCAAAAGCGGTGCTGGGGAGGAAGGGACTGTCGAAGCTGCTTCCGATCGCCTGCGCTGGGGGATTCAGGGACAGCACCCGGGTGGCCGCGTCCTCGCCCGAGATGTGGGAGGAGATAATCGAGTTGAACTCGGACAATCTCGTCTCGGAGCTTGCCGGACTTGAAGACGGGCTGAAGTCTCTCCGCGAATCCCTTGAGAAGGGGGACTACGCCTCAGTTTCCGCGTTTCTCGGAGAGGCCGCGCAACTTAGGAACAAATGGAAGCATCCGTCCGACAGATGACGGCAAAGTCGGACAATGCCCGTGCCAAGTTGGAAGGTTTCATTGGAGTCGCATTGGAACACGTCGAGATTCGATGATATATTTGCGAATTGCAAAATCCAATCCGGGGGCCTGTCATGAAACGCAAGAGGAGCATCAGCGGTCTCAATCTGCTCTGCTGGATCAGCACCATAGTTCTGGTCGGCGTTTGCTTCATGGTTTTCTTCATATACCAGAGGAGGGCTGATTTCGCCAGGAACGAGCGGCTTCTGAAGCTTGTGCAGGAGCGTATGATAGACGAGTTCCTGGATGACAGGCTTTCCGACGCGCTGCCGATAGTGGCCAAGATGGGGAAGGATGGATCCTCCAATTCCATGATCGAGGTCGTGCTGTCCGGGAACCGTGCGGACACATCGTCTTCCGCGCCACAGCTCAGGGAGGTATATGTCTTCGGGAGGGATCTTTCGCTTGTCCGCTGCCCGGACGACGGCGTGCTCTCGAAGCATTTGAAGGGCGAATCGGGAAGACGGATACTGGAGTCCATCCAAGACAAGGCGCTTCCGGGACATTCCGTTTCCGGCGAGGAACTTCTGAAGACATCCTCTGGTGAGAATATCCGTGTCAAATGGCGCGCCGCCGCCTGCCGCGGATTTCCCTGGACTGTCGTGGCGGCCAAGAACATGCGTGCGATAGACAGCGCGACTCTGGGCAATGTGAACAGGATGAAAATAGACATGGCCCTGGACATCGGCTACATATTCCTTCTGATGCTCATCGTTGTTCTGGTGGCCATACGCTTTGCCTATTTGATAGCGGGGGACATAAGGAGGGAGGTGAAATCACTTACGGATCTCTGCGAATCGGGACTAGGCGCAGATCCGGGGAAACTTCCTGGATCCTACAAGTTCGAGGAGTTCTCGATAATTTCGAAGGCGATACGGACCATGTCCGAGCAGATAAGCGGCCTTCTGGAGGAACTCAAGACTGCTGCGGTGAAATCCTCGGTGGCGAACCAGATACAGAGCGGAGTCCTTTCGAGCATCACGCACAATCTGATAGGCAAGCTCAACAACATAATGGGTGTGGCACAGGTTCTGCATGAGAAGGAGGCCGCGAAGGTGGGACATGACGAACCCGAGACGGAGGTTGCTGGAGAGGCCAACTCGATCATCGCGTCCGGGAGGGCGATGAACAATCTGATAAAGGACGTGAACTATATCGCGGCTCTTGACACCGATGAATTTCCGCCCTCCCCCAGCCTGTTCAGGATATCCGAGTTGCAGAAGGAAGTCCTGAGGGGACTGGGGCATTCCAACTCGGATGGGAAGGTGGAGTTCAGGGTTGTCCCCGATATTCCCATCGAGATAAGAACGGACCGCAACTTCCTCCGACAAATACTTACGAATCTTCTGGAAATCTGGACCGGGGCTGGCTGCAGGGGCCGCGCTTCGATAGAAATAAACATCAGGAAGGTGGATGACTCCAGTGCATCCATGGAACTGAAAGTCCATTTGCAAGGTATTGGCTACACGCAATCACAGCTTGACGAAATGCTCCGCTTCCCATTCGTCCAGAGACAATACGCCTCCGCCGGTCTCAGGCTCGCCATATCCAGGAGATTCGCCGAAATGCTTGGGGGAAAACTCGACGTCCGCCTGCCCGGTTCGGAAGATCTCTGCGCGACAGTGTCCATAAACATTGGAACCACGTCGGCTCCTTCGAGCAGCCCCGATACGGCTCCGGCGGACGGGATTTCTTCGCTGGGCGTAAAAATTCTGGCCGTTGACGACGATCTTGGAAGCAGGGAGGTGATAACGCTGATGCTCAAGGCGCTTGGAGCGGAGGTGCAGACGGCTTCGGACGGAGCAGAGGCGTTGAAGATTCTGAAGGACAAACCCGGTTTCGACATAGTCCTGATGGACTGCGAGATGCCCGGACTTAACGGATACGACGCGGTGAAGGAGCTGCGCAAGCGGGAAGGCGAATCCGGAGGCCACGCCACGGTGATTGCAATGACCGGCTACACGACTCCGCAGGATGAACGAAGATGCTTCGAGGCCGGCATGGATGCGTTCCTGCCCAAGCCACTCATAATAGAGGATCTGAGGACGGCGATCCTTAAACACGTCAGGAGATGAGCCCATCGGCTCACTGGGGGATGAGGTTGTCCGACGTGATCTTGGGGCGCCATTCGGCGTGGAAGTCGCCGAATAGATGGTTCGCCCCTCTGTTGTGCCTTTCGGCCAGGACATTGTTGTAGTAGTCTATGCTATCCGGATCCTCGCCCTGTTGCTGGATAAGATCGTGGGAGTCGAACAGGACGACGATGTCGTTGGGCTTCTTCAAGCGTCCAAGAGGTATCTGTCTGGTATAGAGCAGGAGATTGTAGGCGTATGATATGGGGACGTTTTCGTATTCGTTCCCGTCGAGATCCATGTAGTCGCGCCGGGTGGGGTTCTCGTCGCCCGGGCACTGGGATATGGTTCCGTAGCCCATCCCCCCCTGCGCGGGAGCACCCTCCTCTCCTTCGACGTAGACAAGTTCACCTTTCTTCAGCAAACCTGGGGGTGGCTTTACAAAGCCTATCCATATTCCGCTCTTCCCTGGCGAGAACCACCAGTATCCGCCTATGGAATCTTCTCCTTCCTCGATGTAATGGGGAGGCCATTGGTTCTGATTTTCATCCAGGTAGGTCGCATACCATATGCCGTGCTGTTTGAGCTGGCTGAGGCAACTGGCCATGTAGGCATATTCCTTTGCCCTCTTGAGAGCGGGGAAGGACATCGACATCAGCACCATGATTATCGCTATCACGACCAACAGCTCGATGAGAGTGAATGCCCTGCTCGGACCTGTCCTCCATACCCTCCGTCCGTCAATGACCGAGGTGGCCGCGATTCCACCTTTGCTTCCAGCGGCATGCCGGGCAAACGGTGGCGCGACTGACAAGCCATGCAGTCTGACCGCCGGGGAATTATCCTTGATATCCATAGCCCTTCGTTCCATTTTAACAGAATCGGGCCAACTGCAAGAATCCCCGTGGCCGCCCGGAATCCCGCAATCGGCTTTGATCGATTATACAAGATCCGACGGCAAATGTCAAGCCCTCGGCCACCGCGCTCTTCCAAGGGAGCCTTGCAAATCGATTCGGACTATTTCTCGAAGAATTCGGGATGCTTGGAGGCCATCTCAATTATATTGTCTGGGGTTATCAATAGAAATCTTTCGTCAAACGCGGCCTGCATGTCCTTCTGCCTGCTCCCCACAACATCCCCGGGCTTGCTGGCTACAACAGCGACGATGGCCTTCCCGTAGACGGCATCCATGTATTTATCGGCTCCGCTGCGCAGAAGGGCGACTTTCGGCCTCTTGTCTTCGTCCATCGTCCACAGTGCCATGTCCTGGGGATTCTGCGGAAGACCGATAAGTGAAACTATGAGATTGCATTCAGGGTATTTCATTATGAGATTGTCAAAGGCTTCCGCCTTCGACTTCCTAGTCAGATGTATCATCCTTTCCGGAGAAATCTTCTTTCCCGCCAAAGTCGAGGGATCCTCGGGCGGCATGATTTCTGGCGAATCCACCGCGACAACGCGGAGCTTCCTGGCGAGGCCCTCCAGCAAGCCATCGAGACCAGACTTCAGCACCTTGCTTGATTGCTCCTTGTCGTCCACAATGATGAGCACCAAGCTCCCCGGCAGACTTTTGGCAAGGTGTTTTCCAAGGACGAAGCCGGCGGACTTTGCATAGAACAACTCGTCGTTGAAGGCAAGTTTCTCGTCGTCTTCGGAAAAGAACGACTTGTGGGCCATGGCGCACGTGCCGAAAAGCACGAGGAAGGAGGTGAGAAAGGGCATGAGCCTGCTCTTGAGGCTGTGCTCGTATGAACGCCAGTAGAAGAGAAGTCCGGCCAAGCCTACGACCACAAGAATGGCGGCGAAGAAGTAGTCGGACAGGTATATGCGTGACAGCCTCGCTCCAGCCATCAGGACCGAGAACA
>CAZGJP010000151.1:0-6552 GCA_964526605.1 uncultured Lentisphaera sp. | reverse complement strand
GTTCTTGCGTATCCATAGGAGCTTCCGCCCTCTCCGAAGATCACATGGAGGAAGTTGGACTCGGCGATGTCCACCCACTTCCTGTCCGGATAAGATGCGTGGCTGAACGTGGCCGCTCCCGCGCTTTTTTCCCCTTGTTTTTCGCGTTCGGGAGGCTTCTGCGAGGTCCATCCGTCGCCGCTGCCCTCCTGCCAATCGCCGCTTATGGTGCTCACGCCGACGACCGGCACGACGCACTGCTCGGTTCTCGGCAGGTAGAGCGTGGCGCTCTTCAAGGTCATGCCGCTGCATTTCGCCATGTCGAACTTTAGCAGGAGAAACTCCTCCACCCCCTTGAACTTGATTTTTCTGGCCGCGCCCCAGTTCCATGCGCGCTCGTTGTCCTTCTGGTCGTGATAGGCGCCAACCTGCGTGTCGGCGATGACATCGCAGCGGATGCCCTGCTTGACGGGCTCTATTTTTCCGATCTGTTCGACGAATGGCTTCGGTGCGGAGAGTATCCTGAAATAGAGTTCCCTGAATGCGAGGAAGTTGACCCATGTCCTCAGTGCGTATCCGCATTGTCTCATGTTCTCTTCGGAATATACCTGCGGTTTCCCGCTGCTGTTGGAGGGATGGATGCCGTCGTTGCTCATGACGGTCCCGTCCCAGTTCCCTCCGGATATCCTCATCATCTCGGCGTGATAGTCCACCAGCGGTATCTTGTATTCCTGAGCCAGTTTCCTTATCAGTTCATTGACGGCCTTGACCGCCTGGTCGTGGCCGCGGCGTGGAGGGATGGTGTTGATCATCGGTATGCAGTTCGCGGCGACGCATTTTTCTATGACCTTCCTGAGGCCCTGCTCGTAGCCGTTAGGGACGCCCTTCTGACCCGATATGTCGTTCGTGCCAACCATGACTATGGCGACCTCGGGATTTTCCCTCGCCAGCACAGCGTCCATCGCGGAGAGCAGCTGCCCGACCGTCCATCCGCTCTGGTTTCCATTGTCAGGTCCTTTGTTTCCCGCCCCCTTGATTATGTCGCGCCAGCGTTTGCCACTGGGCACCTTCGGAAAACCATCATCCGCCTTGTCCCCGGAGCCTTTCAGATACTTGTCCGGATACTCCCATCCGACAGGACTCCAGAAGGCCATCGAGTTCGTGATCGAGTCCCCGAACTGGGCGACATAACCGGGATTTCCCTCAAAGCTCTCGTTAAGCTTCTTCATCGTCTCCAGCCAGTACGGATCGGCGGAAAAAACCGTTGCGCACGCGGAGAGGGAGAGGAGGGCGACAAACATCTTGATCTTCATGATTTCTCCATTGTGGAATTTATGAAAAAACGCGTTACGTCTTCCATGGCATGGAATCTACAACATACATATGAAAGTTTCAAGCGGCGCTGCCGTAAATTTTTCGAATCGGTTTTCAAGATTTTCTTCCTGCAAGGTGTCCGGCATGGAATAATATTTTCTCCAGTCTCGGGTTTTCACCTGCGGATATGGAATATTCCCTCGGTTGGTCCGGGTTTTCGACTCTCTCCTCGTGGGTTCTGGTCTTTCCGTTCTCCTCCCATTCATGGATCACGCGCAGGAGCGGTTTCGGGCTCAAGGACGACCTTTCGTCCACGCATGAGGTCCGCAGTTTCACCGTCTTGATTCCGGTCCTGGCCATGATTCTGACGAACGCCGATCCGAGCGATGGGATTGTCGAGCGGCCTTGTGCGCTGATGTGCCAGCGTTCGGGATGCGGGAGGACTTCGGAGTCGAATATGCGATGCCAGGGCCCATCGGGAAGCTCCGCCCATTCGGCCCTGATGCGATGTTCGTGCTTGTCGAACTGGGATTTTCCCCTGTATCCGACGTGGACGAATATTTCCGACAGGCGGCGTCTGTCCGGCGCCTGCATCCTGAAGATCATGGAATAGGGATTCCGTCCATCCGCCGGGAGGGTGAAGTCAGGGTCTCCCGGTTCTATCGCGAGATTGGACGATTCGCATGGGAGGCTGTCCACGGATTTGATTCTGGAGAAGTCCATTTCAGTTACGAAACCGGAGTTTTGATGCCCGTCGTTGTCGTTGAAGCCCAGGCGGACTTTGTTCTCTCCGCTTTTCATTTCTCCCAGGGATATGCGCGAAAGCATTATGGAGGCTGTGGTCTTGAACCGTAGGAGGGTTGCTTTCCCCGGGCCGAACTCGAACTTGATCAGGAACCTATTGGAATTGACGACCTTGGCGGTGATGTCCGTGCGGACATTGTGCCTGCCTTCATCCGAGCAGCGCCACACTGACGAGAATTCTTTCCCGCCATCGCTCGAAAGGAGCAGTTCCACGGAACCCTCCCCACCGATGCTGACTGAGAACTCCACGAGCACACCGTCTCTTGGCTCCTCGGCCCCGTCGCGTGCGGGACTGCCCGCGAAGAGCCATGGGGAGTTGAACTCGAAGATGCAGGAGGCGGCTTTCGAAGTATCCCCGGCGGCGAGACCGTCGGGCATGCAAAGCATGTTGTCCGACTCGAAGACGCCCGCCTCGAAGTCGAGGGACTTGTCGGTCAGGTCGGGCTCGTAAGTCCATCTTCCGTTGCAGTATGTCCTGCGCCTGTAGTGCCGCTCCCCGGGGCCGCTCTCCATCCACTCCTCCGGATAGTTCCGCTTGAATTCGGAGAATCCGTCGAGCCATATCCAGTGCCCGAATCCTCTTGTGAATCTCTCGAGGCTCTCTCCGGGGCGCAGGACAAAATCCATCCTGTGCACCGACTCGACGTAGGCCGGGAGTGTCCGGGGCTGGACCTCGTATAGATAGTTCATCTTCTCGGGGGTCCTGTCCGGAAGGTAGTAGGGATCCGAGGGATTGCGCTGCCTGTCTATGAGAGTGCTGTCCGCTATGAGATCCTCGTAGCTTGCGATGATCCCCTGGTCCGGGGGGTGTCTTCTGTGGAATGCCTGCAGATCGACGTCCATCAGATGCCAGGAACCGTTGTAGAACACTTCGGACACGTGGTGTCCTTTCGCAAGCACTATTCTAGCCAGCAGGCCCGCATGGCGCGCAATGCTCGCGAAAGTGTTCGCCGCCGTCCCGCATATGCACCATCCGAAGACATTCAGTATCTTGACCGCGTCCCAGACATAGTGCCCGTTGAGCTTCTCGGTCGGAGGACAGTAGTGGAAGACTCCCTCGTCCTTGTCCACCATGTATTCCCATATCGCGACGGCGAGCTCCTCGCCTTTCTTGCGCCTTCCGTCCTTGTCCAGGAAGCGCTTCGACGCCAGCAGCCTGTCCAGACTCGACGTGTCGGAGCAATGCTCGAAAACGGCTCTTGGAGAAACGATGTTCATCTTTTCTCCTCCGTGTTTTTCGCCTTGTAGAGCAGGAACTGTCCGAGGATGAGCAGGGAGAAGACGGCCCCCGGCATGTTCGAGACGAAGATGAACCAGTCCTTTGGCTCCTTGACGACGGCATATATCATCCAAGTGAACAATGTGAGGAAGACAAAAGTCATCATGAAAAGAGACAATCCGCCTGTGGATCTGGACTTGTGGTTCTTCACTATCTGCGCGGGGAGCCCGCAGCAGGAATACACGATCGTCGTCGCGGAGGCCACGAAACCCAGGATGTGCGAGGCTTCCATTGTCTCCTCCTAGAGCGAAGCGAGGTTTGTAAACGCCGACTCCGGATCGGCGCAGAGCTGGACGTTGCGCGGAAACGGCTTCATGTCGATCTTTCTTCCGCTCCTTCCCGTGACGAAGAGCTTCACCACGGCGCAGTTGACGTATTTCTCCATCGGCACGACGATGAACGTGCCGTCGAACTTGAACTTGACGTCCCGGAACTTTCCGTCCCCCGGATACATGACCCCCACGCGGCCAATGTCGTTGGCCTTCTCCAGTCTGAACGCCGCATATGGGGCCTTCGGGGATTCCACCTTCACGCCGCATTCGATCTCGAGATTGACTATTCCGGCGACGTAGTCATTGCCGACGGTGTAGAGCTTTCCTCTCGACCCTCTAGGAACTCTCATCGGATCCGCCTCGAAGCAGAAAATCCTTCTTTTGAACTGCTCGAAGAGCGGAAGGTAATCTTCAAGATGTCTGATCTCGTCGTCTTTCATGGCGGCCATTTTCGGGAAGCATCCGTGCAGGACGGAACGCCTGTAGTTCTCGTCCGTGGACGTCATGGTGTCGCCCCAGAGG
This sequence comes from uncultured Lentisphaera sp., assembly GCA_964526605.1. Classification (GTDB taxonomy): domain Bacteria; phylum Verrucomicrobiota; class Lentisphaeria; order Victivallales; family GWF2-50-93; genus DYMC01. The sequence goes on along the minus strand of CAZGJP010000151.1, from coordinate 2,382 downwards.
AAGATGATTGGCTTCGCTATCGCGGTCCAGAAGAACTTCTCCTCGAACTGGTCTCCGTTGCCCTCCAGCATCATGCCATCCACCCAGCGCATTATCCTCAGCGACTGCGGCTTGTTCGCGAAGGAGGCCATGCCCTTGCGATATAGCTTCTTCATGACGATCTCGTTCACCTCGTCGTAGGAGAATGACATGCTGTATGCGGGTCTGTTGTTCACCACCGTTATGCCGTCGTCGTGCGAGAAGTCAATCTCGTAGTGCCTGAAGCAGTCAAGGAAGAATCCGCAGATTCCCGGGTAGTCCCCGAGTATCCTGTCCACCTCCGATATCAGAGATTTTCCGAATGAAAACTTCGGATCGCTGTTCATGTTGTGGCACATCTGCCAGCCGCTTGATGTGAAGGAGCCGTCCTCATGCGTGGTGAGCGAGTCCTTGAATTCGCGCTCCATCGGCGGACGGAAGCCGTCGGTGTAGTTGAAATACCAGAAGGGATATACGCCTTTCTTCCTGCATTCCCTTATTATCCTGTTTATCCTCTCCTTCGTGTGGTATAGGAATTCGTCCACCTCCTGGTCGCTCCATCTCGAGACGTCCTTGCATCCCGGATTCTTGAAGGAGTTGCAGACAAAGCTGGCCTTCCTGTATCTCGGATCCTCCATGGCCTTCGCGGCTATCTCTCGGTCGGAATGCTTTTTGATCCATTCTTCGATCTGCCACGCATTCTTCCCGAGGAGGCGTTCTTCCGAGCCTCTGCTTCCTCCGAAGACTCTCCATAGGGATTCGCGGACCGAGTTCCTGAACCACTTCTTCTCGTCATGATGGTATTTCCCGTAGTATGCGAAATGCTCGTGGAGCTCATATGTCTTCAGATGGGCGCGGGTGGCGGAAGCCAGTTCGAGGTCTTTCACCCCGGTGCAGTGGAAGACTCCCTCCATGTCATACATCTTCGGGTTGTTCGGGATGAAATATTCCCTCCATCGTTCAAAGACCTTGCCAAGGGCTGGGCGCCAGCAGCCCCCGTGGAAGATCATCATCATCCGTGTCCTCATGGGCCGCCTTCCGACAAGCCCTATGTAGTAGTTGCACAGTTCCAGGTGCGGGGAATTTTCAAGGCGCTTCCTGAAATTGCCCCAGTTGAATCCCTTCTCCGCGTTGGAGAAGAAGAAACGCGAAGCGGGAACCTTGTCCTCTATGGGATTGAGCATCGAATAGCCCACGTCATCCGCCGGGCTGAAATGGCTCATCATCGGAAGCGCCACCTCGAAGTCGCTCACCCATGATGTCTGGACATGTTCGAAGTTGAACGTAGTAAGCCCGTCGAAGATTATGTTTTCTCCGCCGCGGCAGGGAGCCCATACGTTCCATCCCGGGATCGCCGGCATCTGGAAATGGACGCGCAACGAGCGGTCTGCAACTGATTTGCCTTTCTTTTCCACCTCGACATTCCACACCAGAACGCCCCGGTCGAGGGAAAATGATATTCCGAGTTTGAAAGGCGCCTTTGAGAAGTCTTTTACGAATGAAATCTTACCGCCACCGGCCTTGAATGCACTTATCCTGGACGGAGTTTCCATGTCCGAATACCATCTCCTGTCGAGTTCGTCGAAGATCCTTATGCATCCTGCGTATTCCGGAATTCCACCCCTCTTCTGCTCAAACAGATCTAGCTTTGTCTTCTTGAAGACAAGGCTTTTTATCTGGCCCGTCGCCACGGCCACGCCCACGGAGACATCCGCATCTTCAATGCGTGCGCAAGGTTTTCCACCAGTGTTTTTATTCATGGGATCCTCTTCCTTGTGTTTATGCTCTCTTCATGCCAGTATCCGGGGGCATGCCTGTGGCGGCCTCCAGGACTCCGGCGAATTCAGCCCGCCTTCCCGTGCCCGCCAGACATCGGGGGAGCATATCCCTCTCCGCCCAGCTTCTTCCACCACCTGTAGACGAATGCGAGGCAGATGGCACTTCCAACGTATCCGAACGCGCACACCATGTATGTGTATCTGAGATTGTCGGCAAGGAGCTTCCTGCCGCTGATGGCGTCCATCAATACTCCTCCTATCAGCATTCCGGCAAGCATCCTGGTGAACTGGTTGGCAAGCCCGTTCGCGGAACAGAACTGTCCGAACTTGTCCTTCGGAAATATAGTTATCAGCATGGGGTAGCCGCCGGCGGCGAGAAGCCCAAAGGCGGTCGTCTTCAGAACTTCCATCGCCAGAAAGGTCCAGTAGTCCACGATGAAGAAGAAGCACGAGAGCTGCAGGGGAACGATTATAGCCGTTGTTATAAGTACCACGCGGAGAGGATGGAAGCGGTCCACCAGAGCCCCGAACGGGTAGGCGATCGCAAGCCCGAGTATCAGCGTGAGACAACGGAGTATCCCCATCT
>CAZGJP010000150.1:0-6554 GCA_964526605.1 uncultured Lentisphaera sp. | reverse complement strand
CTCTTTGCGGTGGTCGTGATACGGCTAAGGAGCGGAAAGCCTGTGTACATAGGTGACCACAATCACATCTCGCACCGTTTCGTGGCGATGGGCATGAGCAGGAAGAACGCCGTGCTGATGGTGCATCTTCTCGCCATAGCGGTCGGGCTGAGCGTTCTTCCGATACTCTGGGGCGACGAACGGACCATCGTCGTATGCTCGGTGCAGGCTCTGACGATACTCTGCCTGATAACCCTGATACAGATCGCGGGGAGGAAGGACGGCGCTGAAAAATAGGAGACCAGTTTGAATTATCGGCCCGAGACGGCATTATGTAGCGAAAAATCAGGAGACAGGCATATGAAAAGAAATGTGATGATCATCGGAGCGGGAGGCGTTGCGCACGTGACCGCGCACAAGGCCGCAATGAACAACGACGTGCTGGGGGACATCTGCATCGCCTCGCGGACATTGTCCAAATGCGAGGAGATAGTCGCAAGCGTGAGGAAGATGAAGCACCTGAAGGTGAAGTCGCGCAAAATATACGCCAGACAGCTCGATGCTCTCGACATAGCCGCCACGGTCAAGCTGATCAAGGAGACCGGCTCGCAGATTGTCATAAACCTCGGCAATGCCTTTGTGAACATGTCGGTTCTGGAGGCCTGCCTTCGGACTGGCGCAGCCTACATAGACACCGCGATACACGAGGATCCCGACAAGGTCTGCGAGAATCCTCCATGGTATGCGAACTACGAATGGAAGAGGAAGGGCCGCTGCAAGAAGGCCGGTCTCACGGCCATTCTCGGGGCGGGTTTCGATCCCGGCGTGGTCAATGCGTACTGCGCGCTGGCGCAGAAGCGCTACTTCGACAGGATAGACACGATAGACATAACGGACGTGAATGCGGGAAGCCATGGAAGATACTTCTCCACCAACTTCGACCCCGAGATAAACTTCCGGGAATTCGTGAAGGTGTGGGCCTGGATAGACCGCAAGTGGAAGGAATATCCGACGCATTCGGTGAAACGCAGCTACGATTTTCCAGTGGTGGGCGAGCAGCCTGTATATTTGAACGGCCACGACGAGATCCACTCTCTTTGCCATAACATAGACGCGAAGAGCATCCGCTTCTGGATGGGCTTCGGCAACCATTACATCAATGTCTTCACGGTGCTCAGGACGCTTGGTTTCCTCTCGCATCTTCCGGTGAGGCTGACGACTGGCCAGGATGTGGTGCCTCTCAAGCTCGTCAAGGCGCTGCTTCCCGATCCGAAGACTCTCGCGCCGAAATACACGGGCAAGACCTGCATAGGCAACTTCGTGAAGGGTTGGAAGGACGGGAAGAGGCGGGAGATATTCATCTACCAGGTTTCGGACCACAAGAAATGCTTCGAGGAAGTCGGGTCGCAGGGGATAAGCTACACTGCCGGCGTTCCGCCGGTCGCCGCGGCGATGCTGATCGCGGACGGCAGATGGGATGCGAAGACGATGGTGAATGTAGAGGAGCTCGATCCCGAGCCCTTCATCTCGATACTCGATGAGATAGGTCTTCCGACCGAGGTCAAGGAGCTCAAGCCGGACAGCAGCGAGTCCTTCGACGGGACCGTGAGGTCTCTCGAGAAGGAACTTGCGGACTCCACGGCGACAGTGACGGTATCGGCGGCGAATCCGATGATGGCGATCAACCCGAAGCTGCAGGCGGAGGCCCTGAAGAAAATCTGCAGGAATATCTGCAAGGGGAGATAGGGAATGGCGCTTCATCAAAAACAGTTTGCGAGCGACAACTACGCTGGGATATGCCCTGAGGCATTGAAGGCCGTCGAGAAGGCCAATTCCGGACACGAGGCGTCCTACGGCGACGACCGCTGGACGAAGATGGCCTGCGACAAGTTCCGCGAAGTTTTCGAGGCCGACTGCGAAGTATTCTTCGTCTTCAACGGGACTGCGGCGAACGGCCTCTCCCTCGCTTCGCTGTGCCAGTCCTACCACAGCATAATATGCCAGAGGACGGCCCATGTCGAGACCGACGAATGCGGCGCTCCGGAATTCTTCTCCCACGGCTCGAAGCTTCTTCTCGCCGACGGGGAGAACGGCAAGCTGGATCCCGACGAGATGACAAGGATAGTGAAGAAGCGGACCGACATCCATTATCCGAAGCCGAAGGTTGTCAGCGTGACTCAGGCGACCGAGCTTGGAACGGTGTATTCTCTTGCGGAACTCAGGACGATAGAGAAGACGGCGCAAGGATTGAATCTCAAGATCCACATGGATGGGGCGAGGCTAGCCAACGCGATTGCCTCGCTGGGCTGCGCCCCGAGGGAGACGACGGCGGATGTCGGAGTGGACGTGCTATGCCTGGGTGGCCCCAAGAATGGCCTTGCGCTTGGCGAGGCGGTGATATTCTTCGATCTGGAGGCGGCCGATGAATTTGCCTACAGATGCAAGCAGGCGGGGCAGCTGGCGGCGAAGATGAGGTTCATAGCCGCCCAGTGGCTGGGGGTTCTGGACAAGGGGATCTGGCTGAACTACGCCCGGCACGCGAACTGTTGCGCGGAGTTCTTGGAAAAGGAGATCAGGAAGATTCCCGAGATCAAGCTGATCTATCCGCGGCAGGCGAACTCCGTGTTTGTCGAAATGCCCGGGGGACTGCCTGAAAAGCTCAAGGCGAAAGGATGGAAGTTCTACAACTTCATCGGAACCGGAGGAGCGCGGCTCATGTGCTCCTGGGACAGCAGCGAGGAGAGCGTGAAGGCCATCGTCGCCGACATGAAGAAATCATTGAAAGGCAAATAACACGTAGGAGAGCACCATGCGGAAACTATATCTGTCGCCATCAGAGAACCACCGCCACATCATGGACAGGACAAGGCAGTCGCTCGCCTACCCTGGGGGTGACTTCGAGGGATGGAGGCGCAAGCTGAGGACCAGGCTGAAGGAGCTTCTCGGCGATTTTCCCTCCGTCAAATGCCCTCTCGAGCCGCGCCGGATATGGAAGCGCGCCCATCCTATGGGGACCATCGAGAAGATTGTCTTCCGGTCGGAGCCATATGCGGACGTTCCAGCCTACGTGTGCATTCCGAAAGGGCTGAAGGCGCCATATCCGTTCATGGTCTGTCTGCAGGGTCACAGCACTGGGATGCACAATTCGATCGGAGTGGCGCTGGGAGCCGAGACGAGGAAGATCAAGGTCGAGGGTGACAGGGATTTCGCGATGGGATGCATGAAGAACGGATTCGCCGCGATCTGCATCGAACAACGCTCCTTCGGGGAACGCAGCGAGAAGAAGCAGAAGAAGGTGTCGAGCAACGGATGCCACGACGCGACAATGCACGCGCTGATGCTCGGGAGGACCCTCATGGGCGAGAGAATATACGATGTGGAAAGAACTCTCGACTATCTCGCGGAGCGTGGCGACGCCGACATGGGGAGAATAGGGGTGATGGGTAATTCCGGCGGCGGCACGATCAGCCTGTTCTCCGCGGCCCTGCTGCAGGGCATTTCATTCGCGATGCCCTCATGCTACTTCTGCACTTTCAAGGATTCGATAATGTCAATCTACCACTGCGCCGACAACTACGTGCCGGGACTGCTGAAATACGCGGAGATGTCGGATGTCGCGGGACTGATAGCTCCACGCCCCCTCGTGATCGTGGCCGGAAGGGAGGACGACATATTCCCGATCGCGGCCACGAGAAGGTCTTTCGCGAAGCTTAAGAGAATCTACCGTGCGGCTGGCGCGGACGGAAAATGCAAGCTCGTCGTAGGGGAAGGCGGACACCGATTCTACGCCGACATCGCGTGGAAGGAGCTGAAAAGACAGCTGTCAGCCTGAATCCCCTTGGCAAGGGGATTTACAGGCTACCTGGACGATGGCATCGGAGAACGAATAGGTGGAAGGCTCCTGCCTTCGATCCATCTTGGGGCGGTTTGCACGGTGATGATGTTCTCCGGCATCCCTCTGGCTCTGTTGCGTATTTCCTGGTCCAAGATTGAGATTGCCGCTGTTGTGTTCGCCTCCGTGTGTGTGGATATTCCGCCTATTCCTCTGCTCCAGCGGTCGCCGCAATAGAGTATCAAGCTGGCGAAATGAATTCTCCGCTTGAGTTTCCTGGCGGATTCTCTGACGGCGTAGAACTGGCCTGTATGCAGGCCTATGACCGCGTCCGGGACATGCTTCTCTATCCATGTCTTGAATGGTTTCATCATTCCCGGTTCCCCCGTGAAAGGCGGGATTTCCGCGACTAACGCCTTGTCGCGGCGCTGGCGCTGGAGGATTGCGGCAAGCCGCAACTCGTCGTCTGGCAAGCTGATTCTGTGGCTACATGGCGCAACTCCGATTCGCCTCATGCCGGCCGCGACCATTCTGTCCCAGCAGAGTTGGACTCCGGCAACCACATCGCCCATTACCCTGTTGTAGCCGTGACTCCTGAATGTGTTTCCATGCACGACAACACTGAACATGCTCATATCCATGTCGTATGCGATTGACTTGTCGTCGAGTATGCGGTCTATTATCACACCGCACACGCCTCTCGCGTACAGAGTCCTGCGCAATTCGCCGGCAGACTTGAAGCTGGAGAGATCGAATGACTCCATGAAATATCCATACAACTCCGCATTGGAAGACAGCAACTTGATGTCGGACGAGACTACGCTATATCCACTTCCGCCCAGATCGTAGAGATGGGCGAGAGGCAGCATGTCACGCATCCGGGTCTTGCGCCTGTTTCCAGAGCCCATGACGGAGAACACCATGTTCGGGCGGTATCCCATCCGGCGGGCGGCGACGCGTATCATAGACTTGGTATCCGCCGGGAGCAGAGGGCTGTTCCTGAGAGCCAGACTGACTGTGGACTTGCTGAAGCCCGTGTCACGCGCTATGTCTATTATCGTTGTAGCCCTCTTTGGCGGGGAGCCGATGACTTTTCCCATATCGCTTTTCAAGCCAGTTCTCCGTTTTCAGACAGTATAGCGAGTTTTTTTTATTATGCAACCGTTCCAACACACATTGCTCTTGATTCCGCTTGGCGGAAAAGATATAATATCCTGAAGTGAAAGTGGGTCTTGCACCATCTTATTGAAAGCGGAGGAGAACAGATGCTTGAGTTGTTTGAAACAGTTTTCGCGGTTTGTCCAAGGATATGGTCGAGAGGGATGAAGAGCATGGCGATCATCGGTGATGTGGAATGGCGCCATACGAAGCGCTCCGCCATTTCATGTGCTTCAATCCGGACATTTTTCACGTTGATCGAGCTCTTGGTGGTGGTTGCGATAATTTCCATTCTCGCGGCATTGCTGCTTCCTTCCCTCCAGAAGGCGAAAGAGACCGCGCACAGTGTCGCGTGCAAGTCGAACATGAAGCAGATAGGGCTGCTCAACCAGAATTATGCGATAGACTTCAATGGTTTTTTCATGCCCGTCCAGGGAGGACCGTCTGGCGGCTCGAAACCTTGGGCGGATTTTCAGATTGACACATATGGTTCCGGCGACAACAATGTGAACTACTGGGCGTGGATACAGGGCTACTACCACGACAAGGATCCTGCGGACTGGGCATCATCCAAGGGCTACATCACCGAGGGTATTTTCCGTTGTCCCAGCTCGAGGCTGGTCAGATCGGACTATCTCGCCGACGTGCGACGGGCAAGCTATGCGTTCGCCGGATACGCATGGGCGTATCTGGATGACAGGGAGTTGAAATTCGAATACGGAGATGCTGGAAACGCGGAGGGACTCTACAAGTGCCTCCCTATGACATCCATAAGAAAGCCTGTTGAGACAGTCTTCGCGTGCGACGGATATGGAGGCGATGGAGGCAGACAGATTGTCAACGCCACGAACATAACGCCGACGCTGATAACGCAGGAATACACGGATCCGGGCAACTACAGGATGGGGACGACTTACATCATCATCCGCCACATAGGCAAGAAATCATACAACATACTCTACTTCGACGGGCACGTGGGCGACATGCGGCATCCGAATTTTCCGAACGGCGCCTCCTCCTCCTTCTGCCTTGGCAACTGAGCGCAGCGATCCCGGGAGAAACAGCGGCCCAGCGGTTTGCCAGCACCGAAGGTGGTGGTTTTCGGCGTGCGGGACTTGCCCGACATACCCAGTGCCGGCTGGCCGCGCCGCTACAAAGTAGTTCGCGCGGCCTGCAACGGCGAAACACCAGGCGGAGACGGGTCCGTGCAAACATAATCTTTGCGCCGGGACGGCGCAAAGTACTTGGGCGGCGACAATGAACAAAGCACACCGCGTCTGAAAGTAGTTTGGGCGGTCCTAAGACGTCTCCGCCACAGATGCAGAACCCGAAAGGTCGTGGAATTTAACTTAACACCAAATCGAAGACCATGGCCTTGTTTTACAACGAGCTAACGGAGGCAAGGAAGAAAAATGAATTCCACTTTTCCCCACCACTAATCCACACTAATGGAACACTAAAGAACTACGAGAGACACGGAAATCGCGAAACCTTTCCTCCCTCCGTGTAGAAAGACTTTTCACAAGGAGCTAACGGAGGAAACGGAGGAAAATGAATTTGCCGCTGTCCGCGCCAGCGCGGACAG
>CAZGJP010000149.1:4236-6606 GCA_964526605.1 uncultured Lentisphaera sp. | reverse complement strand
CCCCCCCCCCTCCCCACTTTCCCTACACGACGCTCTTCCGATCTAAACGGAACTATCGCCGATCCAATTTTACTCCTGACTATCGTTCCATTTATATTTTGCCTTTCAAGATAGTAATACAACTTTTTCCCGACAAGATAAAGATAATCCTCAAATGAAAAATTTATCTCAAAGAACGAAGATGGATAATAAAACAGACATTTCTTCTTTTTGTCCTCATTGAGAACAGGCATTTTGAACTCATCCTCATATGCGAGATCGAAACGGATTTTATCCCAACCATTATTTAGATCGATAGAAAGATTCAAGCCCACTTCCTTCACTTTCAATACAATCTTCCCAGCCGCAAGTGTCTTATCTTCTTTCTCCTGACTTATTCCGTCGGGGAGATTCAGAGACAAAGGATCAATCATCGGAGGAAAAAACGCAAAAGATGCCTCTACAATCGGAATCGTAATTTCTTTTGGATAAAATCGCCCCGGAGTGGATGTGCCACGGGTCAATAACTTAAACCTGTCGTAATCCGTGAGAAGCATGCTGCAACCGGGATAAATACGAATTTTATAAAACATATCTGCCAATATGGAATCAATATTTTCGTCTTTAATTTCCTGATGATATTGTTTTATCTCGTTCCAGTCACCCCAAAAAGCCAAGTGTTTCATGATATTTTGAGGAGCGTATAAAATTAACACTTCTCCTATTTGCTCTCTTTCTCGTTCCATCACATTATCGCTTATGTACTCATAAGGAAAAGTTTTTATGCCGAAAAATCTTCTCACGGGGCATTCTGGGGGAATTTGCTTTTCGAACTCTTCACTTTTTTCTCCTTTTTCATAAAGCAATATCAGTCCAAGCTTTTCCGGCTGAACAACGAAGTCCTTTTCTATCTTGAATTCCGTCTCTTTTGTTTGAAATCTCCAGCCCTTCAGATTTATATCTTTGTCCGTGTGGTTCCACAGCTCTATCCAGTTAGGATAGCCGTCTTTTTCCGGCCGGATGCATATCTCGTTGATGTAGAGCCTAGCCGGAAACTTCTGCTTCCAAGCAGGCACAGGCGTGCCTTCTTCTTCTGCTACAAGATACAAAATAGAACAACAAAACATAAACAGCGATAAGGTTATCGTTTTCATTCGTGCTTTTACCTCTTTCTTTATTGTTCATTACATATTCATCTTACTTATACATGCCCTTGCATATATCACCCGGCAGGATAAAAACACCTTCACGTGATGGATCAGAAACCAGAATTGACGGTTGAGCATCTATTTTCCCCACCTTGTCATTCATTGTAATCCCATAAGCAAGAAGAGAGTGAAGGCCTTGTTGAACTGCGCAAAGTTTCGTTTGCGTTTTTAACCCTAAATACACTTTTTGAGCAAAATCTTGTCTCGAAGTTCCTGCAATTGCTGCCATATAATCGAGATTTGCAGGGCTTACTGAAACACCATGATCTTCTGTTAAGGTCTTACTTGCAGGATGAAACACCTCATCCTGGTGCGCCTTTTTCCCCATTGTCACCACGACCGCCCTTGTGCAGTTGTTGTTGCAATGCTCGCACTTTGGGATTTCGGCATAGTCGTCGGGATGCGGCTTATCGCTGTCGTGGTTTACCAGATTGGCCGGATCCGGGCATTTCTCGCACAGCGTGTTCGTGTCTTGGGTTATTCGTGCTCGTTGCAATAATTACTCTCATTCAGAATTTTATTTCTCCTATGAGCAAATGTTCTTAAAAGTAAAATATGATGTCATAAATAGCTTCTAAGCAGCTTCTTCGGTTCATGCCTTTAAAAATAGCATATGCCATTGTCTGTTTCAACTATCTTCCCTCTGTTCTTGCGCCCCGCCACCTTTGAAACGAAGCTGTGGTCGCCAACCGCTTTCGAATTGCTCCAGAATTCCTGTCTGCGAAGAGCCTCATGGCTTGATATCTTCTCATCCATGGTCTTTTCATACCAGGCGGCAAAATCCACGTCCTTTCCGCATTCGAGTTTTTTCCTGAGAAGTCCGGTGTTAAGAAGCCTGTAGCGTTTTCTCCAGCCGGTCAGTTCGCTGTAACCAGACCATCTCCACTCTCGTGGATGTCCGACGGCTCCAGCCCTCACCATGTTGAGTCCTATGTAGAAAAGACATCTCCGGAGATGGTCTCCATCCTGCACCAGCGTCGAACGGTATCTCCCCTCCCACAATCCGCCGCTCCTCTCCTTCCGGCGGTTGTAGTCCCTTGCGGCAAGGCTGGACACAAACTGCATGAAGCCGGATATCTGCGCGCCATCCACAGCGGACATCAGAAGATGGACATGATTGCAGGTGATCACAAAATCAAGAATACTCACGTCATATCGGCACTTCCCCTCCCATATCCTCTTA
>CAZGJP010000149.1:0-4136 GCA_964526605.1 uncultured Lentisphaera sp. | reverse complement strand
GAGAGAGCAATTTTTGTTTCTAATCGTAATTATTGCAACGAGCACAATTAGGGGGCACAAAATCAAGAATACTCACGTCATATCGGCACTTCCCCTCCCATATCCTCTTAAGATAATTGTCCCGGTCCTGCGCGAACTTAAGATTGAATGCCCGATTATGGCACCGATGGGTTATATGGTATGTCCTGCCGTCTAGAAATATCCGTCTGCGCTCGATCTTCATGCTATATGTCTCCTCTTATCGCGGAGAAAATAGCCCTGCAATCTTAAAAGTCAAATATACTGCTATATTTTGCTTTTAACGGCATTTATTCTGAGAGAGCAATTTTTGTTTCTAATCGTAATTATTGCAACGAGCACAATTAGGGGGGATCCTTTGAGTCTTTTGCATCAGGAAGAAGTGGAAAGGCCAGAAGGAGACAGCAGATAGGCAGAACAAAGTAGCTTGCGCGGCGTGCGGCGGCGTAGCCCGTAGGCGGAGACGGGTCTCCGCGCAAACAAAAAAAAACTGCTTTTTGCACCGAGACGGCGCAAAGTACTTATCCCAAGATGCTTCGCATCAAAAAACGAGGAAGTGAGATACCGAGGAGAAGAGAAAAAATGGAGAAACGTTTTTTCGTGTATTACAGAGAACGTAACGTGGGCTTCACTCCTCGTCCATCTTGAGGCGCTCGATGGAGAGTATCTCCTCCTTGTCGTAGCTTATGGCGACGCCTGGTTCGGGCTCGAAGAAAACCTTGGTCTGGGCCTCCTCCCTGAGGCGGCCCTTGACCTCCTTCTTGCTGTTCTTGAACTTGATTATGCAGTCCGCGACCCACATGTTGACGGGCTTGGGCCTGGCGATCTGCCCCTTCTTGACGTCAACCTCGATGACCTGGTCCTGTGGCGTGGCCCTCGCGTGAGAGACCCTGACGACATGCTTCCCGAAGGTGAGTCCCCTGATCTCGAATATCTTCGACTGCTTCTCGCTCTCCCCTCGCTCGGTCTTGCCTATCCTCTTGCCGTCGAGATAGATGGTTAGCCCCGGGGGATTGGCGGCTATGTCTATGCCACCCATGTTCGTGTCGAGCGTTATCGTCACGTCGGCCGTGGCGCCTGCGGCGAGATCGACCTCCCTGGCTCCATTGTCGTAGCCCTGCTTCTCCGCGGTGATCTGGTATTTGCCCGGCTGAAGTCCGGGGATGGAGACTGGCGCCCTGCCGACCAGCCTTCCGTCTACGGAAATGGTCGCTCCAGCCGGCTCCGAGGAGACGTTGACCGTGCCCGGGAGGACGTTGAGCGCGATGTTCAGGGATGCCTCGCGGGTTCTCTCCACCACGACCTTCTGCTCGTACTTCTGGTATCCTGGTGCCTCGACGGTCACTGTGTGTTCGCCCTGCTCGATGTTCTCGGAAAACGGGGACTTGCCGCGCGGCTTGCCGTCTATCGCTATCTGCGCGTGGGCCGGGGATACGTTCACCTTCATGACGCCCATGTTGGAGGAGAGGTTCGCCTTTACCATCTGGGGGCGGCCGTCCTCGACGGTCCAGGAGACCTCCACCGGCACCATGCCGGGCTTCTTGAGTATCGCCTTGTGCACGCCAATCTTCTGCTCGTGCAGGATTATCGGAGTCTGGCCTATCTCCCTTCCATCGATCTCGACTATCGCCTCCTGCGGGGTCGAGTCTATCATCACCGAGGAGATTATCTCCTCGAGGACAACCTCCACATTCCTCCTCTCACCATCGGCGACAGCCACCTTGACGAACTTCGGCTTGCAATTCAGCTTCTCCAGCTCGAAGATGTATGAGCCGGCCTTCGTCTTCACCTCGAAGGGGGTCACACCCGCCTCCTTGCCCTTGTAGAGCACCTTCGCCTTGTCCGGCGAGCTCGTTATGCCTATGACTGCGGGCGCCGGCTCCTTCTTCGCCCCACAGGAGGCCACAACGGCGCATAGAACGGCAACGCAGAGAGTTTTCAGCATTTTAGCGGTCATTTCTTCTTGCCCTTTTTAATTGTCCTGACAGCTTCCTCCATCCTGAGAATCTTGCCCTTCGCGGTCTGGTAGCGCTTGTCGTCCGGATCAAGCATCTCCGTTATCGCCCTGTAGGCCTCGATCGCGTCGTCCCACCTCTGCAGTCTCGTCGCCTGCTGGGCGTTGATCTCGTGCTGCTTCACCTCGTCGTCGAGCAACTTCTTCGCCTCCTGGCTCTTCCTGTAGGCCTGGTCGTACATCGCCGGCTTCGGCTCGAAGAACTCCAGAAGCTCTATCACATAGGCATAGCGCTTGACCGCCTCCTTGAGATTCTCCCTCTTCGCGTTCTTGTTCGCGAAAAGCATCTCCGCCTTGGCGTAGGCGTCCTCCGCCTCCTTCTTCATCTCGTCAGCCGTCAGGGAGATGGTGGGAATGTTCAATATGTCGTTGGAGAAGGATTCAATGGCGTTGACCGCCTCGCGGAATGGCGTCGGCTCAAAGGCGTTCTTTATCCTCACAGAATTGAGCGACGTGCCGTATGCGATGGTCAGCACCTTGGTCTCGTCGCTGTTGTCAGGGCTCACCCCCGCCTGCGGCTGGGCGACCCCGATGAAATCGCTGTTCTTTATCTCCGCCTTCAGGTTCTCGAGAAGCTCGGGAGCCACCTCCTGCTGCCGCCTGAACCTTATCGAATGCTTGAGATCGTCCCTCTCGACGCTTATCTTGTTGTCCTTTATCCTCAGCTCGTAGCGGAATATGTTGTCCGGTGTGGATATCTGCTTCTCGTAGATCACCGACAGTGGCGCGCCACCGTCCGCCGGCTTCTTCGTCCCGGGGTTCGTCTTCGCCTTCTGATCCGAGAGCAACTTCTCGATGAGAAGGAATCCCGCGACCAGAACGAAGGCGAAGAGGACCACGATCAGGTAGAAGAGCATTCCCGCATGCTTCTTCTTCGCTCCCTCGTCAGGCCTTTCCACCTTCTCCTTCTGGAAGTATTTCGACTTCTCGGGCTGATCGTCGGCACCCCCGCCCTTCTCCTTGTCCGCAGAGAAGAGCGAACCGAAGAAGGACTGAGGACTAGTCCCCTTGGAGGCCGGCTTCACCGCTGCAGGGCTGAGATTCTCGGTTCCGCCCTCCTTGGCCGGCGACACGCCCCCCGAAGCCTTCCTGGCCGGCGACACCCCAAATATCAGCTTCTGATATCCGATCGCTATCTCATCACCCTCCTTTAGCTTGATCTCGTCGGAAACCTTCAGGCCGTTGAGCTTGGTCCCATTCGTGCTTCCAAGATCCTTCAGATACCAGTCCCCGTCGCGCCACAAGACCTTGCAGTGATAGCGTGATGCCGCCTCGGCCTCGACAATTATGTCGTTGTCCAGCTCCCTGCCCAAGCTCACGCCGGGAGGGGTCAGTTCCACGCTTCCATCGGATTTTGGCGCTCCAGAGAAATACAGCTTCATCTTCTAATCTCCGCAGATATCGGTATTACAGCACTTTGCAGGCCAATCACTCCCCCGGCCAGCTTCCTCTTCTCCTCCTCGCTCAGTTCGGCGTTCAGATCGAGAGCGTCGCCCTTCTCCGTGCAGGAGCCCTCCACGGCCCCGCAGGGAAGCTCTATCACCGTGACCGCCGTCCTGGCCGACACAAACGGCTTCCATGCATCGAGCTCCCTGCGGATCTCGCAGACCCTGTTGTCCCGGTCCAGGAAAATCACGTCTATCTTCATGCTCATGAACATGGTGTGTATGCTTGCGCAGTCGTGGAAGACCATCGCGTCGAAGTCCCCGAACTGCCTGCCTATCATGCCGAAGCCGCGCTGGAAGAATCTCGTCGCGACCACCGGCCTCCTGGCCACCACCGTTCTCTTTGAAAGATTTCGTATCATGCTCTAGTTGAAAAGTGTTTTGAAACTCTTTAGCAGTATCGGCCCGAGGAGGATGAGGACCACGGCCGGAAGGATGAAAAGCGCAAGCGGGAAGAGAATCTTCACCGGCGCCTCGTTCGCCAGCTTCTCCGCCCTGCTGAAACGCTTGGTCCTCAACTGGTCCCCCTGTATCCTGAGTATGTGCCCTATGCTGACACCAAGCTCGTCCGCCTGTATGATCGCGTTGAGCACACTGGTCAGATCCGGCTGCTGCACCCTGCGTGAAAGCTCCTTCAACGCCACCCTCCTCTGCTTGCC
>CAZGJP010000148.1:0-6670 GCA_964526605.1 uncultured Lentisphaera sp. | reverse complement strand
GATCCCAAACCATATTATCGTGAAGTTCAGCGCGAAGGTGATCAGGAAGAAGACATATGCCGGGGCCAGACCGCCAAAATAATCGTTCTTCGCCAAGCCCAGATACCCGTTGAAAAATTCGGCGATCTCTCCACGGGCCACGGCCTCGCCATACCTCGGCGTCAAGGCGAAAAACGTGAAACCAAGAAGCCACGACTCGATATATGTGTAGTAGATGAAAATCACCAGAGGACCGAAAACCCCGATCACCCCGAAATACTTGACAAACCTGTTCTTGTCCGCCATGTTGTGGAAAATCCCAGGCGCCGTGCCATGGCCAAAACCGCCGCCAAACCTCCCCGCCGTCCATTCCACCCACATGAGGGGAAGCCCGACCAGCACCAGAGCGACAAAATAGGGTATCATGAAAGCCCCGCCACCATTCTGGACGGCCTGGACGGGAAACCTCAGGAAATTGCCAAGCCCTATCGCCGATCCCGCAACCGCAAGAATCACTCCAATCCGGCTTCCCCAGTTCTGTCTCGCCTTCTTGATCTCATGTGAATCCATACCACACCCCGGGTCAATCTCACGCCTAATATATGGGAGGATAATCCCGAATCAAGTGTCATCCCCACGATTTCTCCGCTTGAAAAATAAGCCCGGCCATTTAGAATGAGCTGATTTCAAAATTGCCTCGGAATAAAAAAACGGACCGCTCCCCGCACAGGGAAAAAAATGCTGCAAAAAAAGAAAGTATCCATAGTCACGTTCGGATGCAGGCTGAATCAGGCCGACGAGGCCCTGCTCTACGGACGTCTCGCGGCGGCCGGATACGAGGCCGCCGCGCCAGGAGAAAAAAGAGACCTCCTGATCGTCAACACATGCACCGTCACCGCCTCCGCCTCCCAGAAGAGCAGGCAGGCGTTGAGAAGGCTCAGACGCGAAAATCCCGATGCGAAAATCGCAGTGACAGGCTGCGATCCGGAGGTGAACGAGCTCTTTTGGCGGAATGAGCCCGCATGCGACATCGTCATTCCCGGATCCATGAAGAACCGCATACTCGAATTCATCGGGGGAGAAAAAAGCTCCGCGAAAATCGCAGGGGGGCAGCTCTTCTCCGAGAATGCCGAAGCCCAATTCCCATTCAAAAGCAGGGCGCTGGTCAAAATCCAGGAAGGCTGCGACTGCTTCTGCGCATATTGCATCGTCCCATTCGCCCGAGGCAGGCCCCGTTCAAGAGAATCCCGCGAGATCATCTCCGAATGCAGGAGACTCGTTCAATCCGGACACAGGGAGATAGTCCTCACCGGTGTCAACATATGCAGGTATGAAGACGAGGGGAGAAGACTGGCGGGGCTAGTCCGGGAGATTCTAGGCATCGCTGGGAATTTCAGACTGCGCCTCAGCTCCACGGAACTCGATCCGCAGCTCGACAAAATACTGCATCTGATGAAGGACAATCCGAAGCTCTGCCGCTTCCTGCACGTCCCTCTGCAGCATGGCACGGACGAAATCCTCGGAAAAATGCGCCGCCAGCATTCCGCCGCCGACTTCGCGAATTTCGCGGAAAAAGCGGCCGCGGCCATTCCCGGAATCCATTTGGGAACGGACCTGATCTGCGGACTCCCCGGGGAAACCGAGGACATCTTCGAAAAGTCTCTCGATTTCGTCTCGGCTCTCCCACTGGCGAACATCCACATCTTCAGGTATTCCCCTAGACAAGGCACCGACGCCGCGAAATTCGCAGGCCGCCCGCAGCAGGGCGATGTCCGAAGAAGAATGAAGATCCTGGAGGAGGCCGAGAAAAAACTCGCCCGGAGCTTCATCTCCTCCCAGATCCGAAAAGAGGCGACCTTCCTGGCGGAAAAAATCGAAAAGGACGCCTGGGCCGGAGGCTGGAGCGACAACTACATCAGGACATCCGTCCGCTCCCAAAACCGCACGGACGAACTGATCAGGATCAGATTCCTGCGGACACGCGACGACTCGTCGCTCGAGGCCGAGGCGATCTAAATCCCATCTCAATATCGAATGCGGAATCCCGATCCTGTCACGGCATCGGGAAGCTGTTCAAAAAGTTAAATTCCACGACCTTCTACTTAGACAGGGCGGATATCCTGTTGCGGAGGGAATTGAGCGAGGCATTGTCGTATCCCTGCTTCGCCTCGTAGAGGAGGACGGCGAGAGCCAGATCCGGTTTCAATCGCTCTATGTGGACGTCGGCAAGCATCATCGCGAATTTCAGGTCGTCCGGCGAACGCCCCTTTTTGGAGAGATATGCCTTGAGCAACCCCTCGGCCTTCCGCAAATCCCGGATCTTGTCGATGAATAGCTCGGCAAGAAGCGAGACAATGTGCGGATTGCCGTTGTCCTCCGCGAGCAGCGCTCTCAGTTCATTCTCCGCGTCGGCGTATTCGCCTCTTGCGATCTTCGCGCGTATCTGCGGGAATTCAGGCGGAGGAGCCTTGATGTTGCCGGAATAAAGAAAGATGGATTTGGATATGCCGTCGCCAAGTAGATTCCCGATTACCCTGGCGAAGACGACTCCGGCCATCCCCCCCACAATAACCACAAACGGAAGAGAGAAGACTGCGGAGATTGGATCCGGGGCGAAGCCGAGCATGAAAACTCCCCAGAGCATGAGGATTCCGCCAGCGATGAATCCGGAAATGTTGAGGATTTTCCTCTTCATGCTCCAACGGCGTTCAGCGCCGCGCCTACCGGAACGGCATCGTCGCCGAGGGCGGACACCGCAAGGCACACGTCGGACGCCTTGGCCCCGAAGAGATTCTCCCTGAAATTGGCGCTTATCGGCTCCATGATGCATTCACCGAGCGCCTCGACCACCCCTCCCCCGAAGACTATGCATTGCGGATCGAGGATCGTCACCATGTTCGCAGCCGCAACGCCAAGCATGCCAAAACCCTCCTCGACCACCCCGCGGACTATCTTGTCTCCATCGTTCCAGGCATCCAGAAGCTGGCTGCTCTTTATCCTCGAAAGATCGTCGCCGAAATACTTGTAAAGGCGTTTCCTCGCCTTCTTGTTCTCCGCGAATTTCGCAAGCCTGCGCGCAAACGCCGTCTTGCTGCAGTAGGCCTCTATGCAGCCGCGTTTCCCGCATCCGCACTTCCTGCCGCCGAATTCGACGGTCTCGTGTCCGAGTTCTCCTGCAAGTCCGCGTGTGCCCTTGAACAGCTTGCCATCTATTATTATCCCCCCCCCGAGCCCCGTCCCCACAAAGTATGCGACAACGTTCTTGAAGTTCTTCGCCGCGCCCAGCCTGTGCTCCGCCAATGCCCCGCAGTTGACATCGTTCTCGATGACGGGCGTCATGCCGAACGCCTCCGACATTATCTTCCTGATGGGGATGTTCTTCCATCCGAGGGCCGGAGAGTGGAACGCCTCGCCGCTGACCGGATCAACTGACGAGGGTATGGAGATTCCCAGATGCGCGATGTCGTCCCATGACGCGCCGGCCTTCTCGACGGCCTTCATCGCCAGATTCTTCATCGCCAGGGCGGTCTCCTGCGGCGAGACTCCTGTCGCAACCTTTTCCTTGCGTCGCGCCTGAACCTTGAATTTGTCGTCCAGGACCACGGCAAGTATCTTCGTGCCACCAAGATCTATCCCAATGTTTATCGCCATCTGCGGATCCCCCGTTGTTTATTTGAGGTAATTGCAAAATTGCCGTTGGAACGCCCCGAGGCGCTTCTGCGCTCGGGGCATCAGAGTCCCGAGCGCATGGAGCCTCGGGACGATCCTTTGATCGGCAATTTTGAAATTACCTCTATTTACGACCGACCACAGGAGTTAAGAGAATTCAACCTCCTGTTTTTTCAAATCGCCGGAGCAAGATTTTCTAGCGTTGGGCCGGGCGGACCAGCGGATTCTCGCGGAGCAATCCCGATATCTCGTCCAGCTTCCCTCCCGGCAACCTGGACTTGAGCCTCGGCGGCCGCCCGCCCGGCAGCATGTGCCTGCCACTGCGAATTTCGCAGACCTCCAGCGATTCCCCCGAGCAGCGCAGCCTGTTGTAGCCCGCGGAGACGAGGATTATCCTCAATCTCTGGTGAAGCAGCAGATTGACAATGGCTGCGGGCGGCTTCCCAAAACGATCCTCGATCTCGGACAGGAGCAAGTCCAGCTTCGCCTCGCTGTCGGCCAGCGCAATCCTCCTGTGGAACTTGCAGCGCAGCCTGTCCGACTCGACATAGTCCTGCGGGATGAAGGCCTCAAGAACGCTCCGGGCGCATGGCTTCGAATGGCGTCCGAAGACCATGAAGTCGAGGAAAATGTCGCAGACGTCAAGGTTGAGCGTCTTCTCTCCGCGCAATTCGGCGGCGGCCATGCGCAGATAGTGGCAGTAGAGTTCGAATCCGACGGCGTTGATGTATCCGCTCTGCTCGGTGCCGATGATGTTCCCGGAGCCGCGTATCTCCAGATCCCGCATGGCTATCCTGAACCCGGAGCCAAGTTCGCTGTGGCGTTTCACAGCGGCTATCCTCTCCCGGGCATTGGACGTCAGATGCAGATGCGGAGGAAGGAGAAAGTAGGCGTATCCCTGCCTACCGGAACGTCCAACCCTGCCCCTGAGCTGGTAGAGCTCGGCAAGACCAAAACAGTCGGCACGCTCGACTATCAGCGTGTTCGCGTTGGGAACGTCTATGCCGGACTCTATTATGGTCGTGCAGCACAATATCTGGGTCCTGCCCTGCAGAAACGAAAGCATCTCCTGCTCGAGCTCCTCCTCGTCCATCTGCCCATGGGCCACACCTATCCTCGCACCGGGCGCGATCTTCGCAAGCCTCTCGACCGCCTCGCCCATGCTCTTCACCCTGTTGTGAAGGAAAAACACCTGCCCACCCCTCTCCAGCTCCACATTCACGGCGTCGGACACGACCTTCCTGTCAAACCTCGACACGTATGTGAGGACAGGGAGCCTCTCCACAGGAGGAGTGGAGATCGTGCTGAGGTCCCGGATCCCGGTCATCGCCATGTAGAGCGTCCTCGGTATCGGCGTGGCGCTCATCGACAGGACGTCTATCTTCTCCCTCATCCGCTTGAAGTTCTCCTTGTGCTCCACCCCGAACCGCTGCTCCTCGTCTATCACCAGAAGCCCCAGATCCTTGAAGGCTATGTCCTTCTGGAGAAGCCTGTGCGTGCCAACAATGATGTCTATGGAGCCTTCCGCAAGCCTGCGGAGCGTCTCGCCCTGCTCCCGATGCGTCCTGAAGCGGCTGAGCATCTCCACGACGACGGGATACTCCGAGAATCTCCCGGTGAAACTGTAGTAGTGCTGCTGCGCCAGGACAGTGGTCGGAACAAGCACGGCGACCTGCTTGCCGGACGCGACCGCCCTGAACGCGGCGCGCATCGCCACCTCGGTCTTTCCATATCCGGCGTCTCCGCAGAGGAGCCTGTCCATGGGATAAGGCGACTCCATGTCCTTGAATATCTCGTCGGTGGATATTCTCTGGTCGGGTGTTTCCGCATATGGGAATTTCTTCTCGAAGAGCCTTTCCTCGCGGCGGTCGCCGGCCAAACGCAATCCGGTCTTGTCCATCCTGGCGGCCTGCATCGTGAGCAGACCGGCGGCGAACTCCGCCGCCCCCCTCCTCGCGACCAGCTTCGCCCTGCTCCATCCCCGCCTTCCCACAACGCTCAGGCGTGGCTGCATCTTCCCGGCGCCGGAATACTTGCTGACCAGATCGGAGCGGTGGATGTCCGTGTAGGTCATCACCTCGTCCGCAAATTCGATCTTCAAGGCCTCGCTTTCGATTCCGCCGAAACTCCGCCAGACCATGCCCCTGAAGACACCTATGCCGTAGTCGTTGTGGACGACGAAGTCTCCCTCGTCGAAATCGGAGAAGAACTCCCCGCCCTCCCCCGGGACCATCCGTCCGGCCCTGCGGATCTCGTCCGGAAGTCGCGGAATCCTCCGGAATGGCAGCGCGAGCAGATCGTCCTCGGAGATGAAGGCCAGCTTCAGGCCCTGCAGCACGAAGGAACTGGGAAGGGAACTCCTCGCCACCTCCACCGGCCCGATGCCACGGGCGGAAAGCATCTCGGAAAGATGCCCCACACCGTCCTCGTCCTTCGTCCCAACCACCACCGAGAAGGAATCGGAAAGCAGACGGGAAACCCTCCCGAAGGACCTGTCGAGCGCCTCGTCCCTCGAGGCCGCAAGGTCCGCATCTTCCGCCGGAGAGAAACGCATCGTGGAGCAATCCTCGCCCGTGGCGGCGCCGCTCTCCACAATGTCGAGGACGCGGAGCGAGTCGGCGGAGGCACCAATCAGCCTGGAGAATTCCATCTCCCCGTCCTCTCCGAAGAAACGCCTCAGATGCGCCCGGCACGATTCAGGATGGAATGTGACCGTCCGCGCAGGATTCCTGATGAAGAGTTCGCCCACCTTCAGCATCCCGCCGCGCCTTTCAGGCCCGGAGAAATCGAAGACGGGGGAGAGCCTGTATCGCTGCACCGCGCCGACACTCCTCTGCGTGAGAGGATCGTAAAGCCTGATCTCCTCCATCCTGTCGCCAAAGAACTCCACCCGCGCCGGATTGCTCTCCGAAGGGGAGAACACATCAAGTATCCCTCCTCTCCGCGAAAATTCACCAGGGGCTCCGGTCACGAACTCGACGGCTTAGTTAATCCCAAAAAAAATGTAGCATAGCTAATCAAT
>CAZGJP010000147.1:0-6670 GCA_964526605.1 uncultured Lentisphaera sp. | reverse complement strand
CCCCGGCGAGGTTACGAAGATAAAGGGCTTTTTGATAATATTTCATTTTCCCCATTTCATCGCGAATATCCTCATGAGCATTTCCGCGTCGTCCAGGGCTCTGTGCCGCCTGTTTTTTTCAATGGACATTCCGAAATGTTCCTGCAGGAATCCCAGGCTGTAGGAGGGCAGGCCGGGGATGGTCATCTTGAATATTCTTATCGAGTCAATGGTCCGTCCGCTCCATGTGGGCAGATCATCCCGCTTCAGGCTCTCCTGCAGAAATGCAAGGTCGAAGAGGGCGTTGTGTGCGACGAGTGCCGAGCCCTCGGCGAAGCGGAGGAATTCCGCCCCGACCCTGCGGAATGGAGGCGCCCCGGAGAGGATTTTGCTGTCCAGTCCCGTCAGAGAGACTATTTCCGGTGGGATTGGCCTCTCGGGATTGACCAGGGAGGAGAAGTTCTTCTGGGTCCCGTCGCGCTCGACTCTGATCGCGCCGATTTCGATGATGCGGTCCGCAAGTGGCGACATGCCTGTGGTTTCCACGTCGAAGAATGTGAAGGGGGCGTTGTCGAGCCAGTCCATGGTTGCGCATCCGCTCTTGAAAAAACGAGAAAGGGATCAATCTTACCCTAGAGCCAATAGCAAAACTCCCCGTGGCCGCGCGGCATGCGCCACGACGGAATGGCGGGTACAGACCGCTGTGGGTATGCACCCGCCATTCCGCCGCACCGCCTGCCGCGCCTGCGCTCCCAACGCGGCTCACGCGGAGTTTTGCAATTGGCTCCCTAATCTAATGCGCGGGGCACGATACTCAAGCCGGGGTCTTGCTCCGGCTGATTTTTTCTTGGAGAGTTCGATATGAGGAAATACGATGTGATGGTCGGGGGGCACATATGCCTCGATTTGATTCCGGATTTGTCGGATCTGAAGATTGCCGGGAAAGGGATCGGTTCCGTCATCGTCCCTGGGAAGCTGCTGAACATAGGCGCATGCTCCATATCAACTGGCGGAGCCGTTTCAAACACCGGCTTCGCGCTTGCGAAGCTCGGTGCGAAAGTCGCATTCTCGACGAAGATAGGCGACGACCACTTCGGGCGCATAATCCTCTCGGAGATGAGGAAATACGGGGGAGCGGAGGGTGTTTCCCTCTCGAGGAGCTTCGACAGCTCATACACGGTGGTGATTTCTCCGCCGCGCACGGACAGGACCTTTCTGCATTGCACTGGTGCGAACGACGAATACAGTTCGAGAGACCTTCCTCTTGGCATCATGCGGGATTCGCGCATCTTCCATTTCGGATATCCTTCTCTCATGAGGCGAGTCGCGGACAATGACGGTGCGGAGCTCCTGAAGATATTCAAGGCCGCGAAGAGATGTGGCTGCGTGACCTCGCTGGACATGTCGCTTCCCGACCCGGATTCCTTCTTCGGGCGGGTGGACTGGAGGAAGGTCCTGTCGAGGGTGCTGCCCCATGTGGACATATTCCTTCCATCCTTCGAGGAGGCTTTCTTCATGCTCGACAAGAGGCGCTATACGGAGATGAAGAGGAAAGTCGGTGCGGGGGACATGGCCTTCGCCACCGCCCCCGATGATATTGCGGAAATCGCGGGAGAGGCGCTTTCGCTTGGGGCGGCCGTGTCCTGCCTCAAGATCGGGACGAGGGGATGGCTTCTCAGGACGGACCGCATCGGGGCTGAATCTCCCCTTGCCGGACTGCTCGGTGGCGGATCCGCGGCGTGGAGCCAAAGATGCATTTGGTGTCCTGCCTACAAGGCGGAGAACTTTGCCGGCTCGACCGGATCGGGCGACAGCTCGATAGCTGGATTTCTCAGGGCATTTTCCGCGGGGATGCGGCCGGAAGACTGTCTCAAGGCGGCGGTGTGCACCGGATGGCAGAATGTCCAGAAGGCGGATTCGTTGAGCGGGATAAGGACTTGGCGCGAGACGCTCGCCCTGACAAGGTCGGGGAAATTGCCTGTCTTCGATCCGGAGCTTGATGGATGCGGATGGATTTTCGACGGGTGCACGGGGGTTTGGCGGCGTGAAAACAATGAAGACGGAGGAATGTCATGAAGAGATCGGAGATAAACAATGAGATGAGGAAGGCGATCGCCTTTTTCAAGAAGAACAAGTTCAACTTGCCGGAATGGGCATTCTGGTCGCCGAAGCAATGGAGGGCGAAGGGGGGCGATTGCGACGAGATACGCAGGAATGGACTTGGCTGGGACATAACCGACTTTGGTTCCGGCGACTTCAGGAGAAACGGTCTTCTCCTGTTCACCATCCGGAACGGGCGTCCGAACGGCGGCGCTGCGAAGAGCTATGCGGAGAAGATAATGGTGGTCCTCGATAAGCAGCTCACTCCGATCCATTACCATTGGCAGAAGATGGAGGACATCATAAACCGCGGGGGTGCCGTGCTCGTCATGAGGCTGTGGAAGGCGGGACGGAACGACGAGCTCTCGAGGCAGAGTTTCACGGTTCAGATTGACGGCGTGACCAATCGGGTGGGGCCGGGTGACAGGATCAGGTTGAAGCCCGGGCAGAGCATCACTCTGGAACCCTTCGTGTATCACTGCTTCTGGGCGGAGGGGGGGACGTGCCTGGTCGGGGAGGTTTCCAAGGTGAACGACGATTCGGCGGACAACCGCTTCCATGAGCCGGCGGGAAGGTTCCCTAAGATAGACGAGGACGAAGCCCCGCTTCATCTCCTCTGCAACGAATATCCGCCAGCAAAAGGGAGGTGATTCCAATTGGCTCGGATTAACACATCTACCCCGAGCCCAAAACTTCCCGGTACCGGCGATGAGGGTAGGGATGGCATTCTCCGAAGGAGAACAGGCAGGCTTTGCTGCCGTCCGGGAGCGGCGCGCTCCCCGATCTCATTCGAATCGGGGTAAACTCTGATCGCGCCCTACCAAAAACGGAACCGGCGCGATATGGCGTTTGCCCGCTTCAATTATCTCGTTATTTCTAAACATCAAGGGAGATGCGCAATGGGATGTTTTCTCGGGATAGGTCTTGGTCCGATACAGACTGGAATCTTCCTTGCCGGAGCCGAGGGGCGTTTCGACAGGCTTGTCGTGGCCGACGTGGATGCGGCGCTTGTGGCCAGCGTCAGGGCGGGGGGAGGGGAAATCCGCTTGAACGTCGCGTCCGCCGACAGGGTGCTGCACAGGACCATCCGGGGTGTGGAGGTGTTCAATCCCGCCGATTCTGGGGACATGGATGCCTTGATCTCCGCCGTGTCCGCTGCGGACGAGATTTGCACGGCGCTGCCCAGCGTTGCGTTTTTTGCGAATATTGCCGCTTGGCTAAGGAGTGGCTTCGAGGCTTCGCCGGAGCGCCGCAGGTTCGTATATACCGCGGAGAACCACAACCATGCCGCGGAGATGCTGGCCGGAAGGATCGGCCCGGGTTTTCCGCAGACTTTCCATCTCAACACGGTGATAGGCAAGATGAGCGGAGTCGTGTCCGCGGAGGAATGCCGTGGCAGGGGGCTGCTAGAGCTTGCGCCGGGAGCAGGGCGAGGGCATCTCGTCGAGGAATTCAACAGGATACTGGTGTCCACATGTCCGGGGATAGATGAGAGGAAAGTCGCCGGCCTCCACGTTAAGGACAATCTCCTGCCATTCGAGGAGGCTAAGCTCTACGGACACAACGCGGTGCACTTCCTGCTTGGAATCCACGCCTCGGCGAATGGACTTTCCTACATGCACGAGCTATCGAAGCGTCCGGACATCGTGGAGATAGGGAGAAAGGCCTTCATCGAGGAGTCTGGAGCGGCCCTGCTCGGGAAATGGAGGGATGAAAAGGATTTCTTCGACGAGAATGGATTCCGTGTATACGCCCAGGACCTTCTCGGCAGGATGCTCAATCCGTTCCTGATGGACTCGGTGGATCGCGTCTGCCGGGATCTCGAGCGAAAGCTCGGCTGGGACGACAGGATAGTGGGGACCATCAGGCTTTGCATCTCGCAGGGCGTTCCCTGCGATCAGTTCGCGAAGGGGGCGAAGCTGGCGGCGCGCCGCCTCCTCCCATCGGATGTGCAGGACTGCGAAATTCGCAGGCGCCTGAAGTCCATCTGGGGGAATGTCCCTGAACCCGAGGCCGAAGCTGTCCTCGATCTGCTCGGAATCAGGAGCTAGAGGTTCGAGCCAATTGCCAAATTCATTTTCTATGAAATCGGCCCGGGTTATGGCGGTGTGGGGGGCTTGCTTCACCTTCCCAGGTTGACCGGGTCGGCGTCGGCGTGGATTTCGATGTTTTTGTCTCTTTTCTGCGCGTAGACCAGTGATTTGATCTTGCGCTTGATCTCCGCGAACTTAGATCCCCTGAGGATGATGATGTATCTGAACTTTCCCTTGATCTTGGGTGTTGGGGACGGGGTGGGGCCGCTGACCCTGGTTTCGCTTGATATCAGCGGCTTCAGCTCCTGCAGGATCCGGTCTCCCTCCGCGACGATGGCGTCCTCGTCTTCTCCCCTCAGGTGTATTGCCAGCATGTGTGTGTGCGGGGGATAGAGGAAGCTCTTCCTGAGGCCGATCTCGTATTCGTAGAAGGATTTGAAGTCGTGTTTGACGGCGAACTGTATCGCCGGGTTGGAAGGGGAATATGTCTGTATGATGACTTCTCCGGGGCGTTCGCCTCTTCCGGCCCTGCCGGCGACCTGGGTCAGTAGCTGGAATGTCCGCTCCTCGGATCTGAAGTCCGGTATTCTCAGGCTGAGATCGGCGCAGACGATTCCAACCAGAGTGACGTTGGGGAAGTCAAGCCCCTTGGCTATCATCTGGGTGCCCACGAGTATCTGGATCTTGCCGGTTCTGAAGCTGGAGAGGACCTTCTCGTAGTTGTCCCTGCCCGTCATGGTCTCCGCATCCATTCTTGCGACGGACGCGCCCTTGAAGAGGGCTTTGCACAGCATTTCGATCTTCTCGGTGCCTACGCCGGAGAAGCGGATCTGCCTGTCGCGGCAGGACGGGCAGAAGGAGGGGGCCGGGACGATTTCGCCGCAGAGATGGCAGGATAGGGACTGTCGTTCCTTGTGGTAGGTGTAGGAGACGGAGCACTGCCCGCATTCGGCGGTCCATCCGCAAGCGAGGCATGTCATGTTGGTGGCGAAGCCCTTGCGGTTGAGGAATATCATGGTCTGCTCTCCGGCGGAGAGTCTTTGTCCAATTGCATCCATCAGGGGTTTCGAGAAGAGGCGTCCGCCCGCCTTGGACTCTATCCTCATGTCGAGGATTCGGACTTGTGGCATCAGCCTGTCGTCCACGCGTCTGGTTAGTTCGCAGAGATGGTATTTGCCGGTCATGGCGTTGTGGTAGGATTCGAGTGAAGGTGTGGCGGAGCCGAGGATTACCAGGGCCTTCTCGAGATGGCCCCTCATGACCGCGACGTCGCGGGCGTTGTATCTGGGGCTTTCCTCCTGTTTGTATGACGGCTCGTGCTCCTCGTCCACGATGATGGCGCCGAGTTTCCTGAACGGAGCGAAGAGGGCGGACCGCGCGCCGATGGCTATTCTCGCCTTGCCCTTGTGTATCCTCATCCATTCGTCGTGGCGTTCGCCGTCGCTCAACGCGCTGTGCAGGACGCTCACCTCGTCTCCGAATCTGGAGCGGAATCTCTCGGTGGTCTGCGGGGTGAGGGCGATTTCGGGGACGAGGACAATGGCCTCGCGTCCCTGGTCCAGTATTCTTCTGAGGACTCGCAGATAGACCTCGGTCTTTCCGCTTCCGGTCACGCCATGGAGGAGGAATGTTCCGGGGTTTTCCGGGGAGGAGTCCAAATGGGAGAATATGCTTTCCACGACCTTTCGCTGTTCATCGGTTAGTTCGGGCGGGAGCTTCCTGATGGTCTCGACGCCTTCGAAGGGGGCGCGGTAGAAGTCGGAAGACTCCTCCCTTGCCAGTGCGCCTGCGACTAGCCGCGAAAGGAGCGCTCTTGGGTTTTTGAAGCTGTTCGCGAGGCTTTCGTCGGACACCCCTGGCTCGGAGGCTATCCGCTTGATGATTGCGCATTGGATCTTCTTTTTCCTGGCGTTCTTGAATATGAAGTCCTCTGCGGCCTTCATGTCGGCGATGTAGTATCGCTTTTTCTTCCTGGTCTTGATCTTCCCAGTGCGGACCGGGGATGGCAGCAGGGTCTTGACCGCCAGTTCCCTGGCGCAGCAGTAGTAGTCGGCCATCCACTCGCCGAGGCGGAGGAGGTTGGAGGATATCTTCGGATGCTCCTCGAAGACGTCGCTTATCTCCTTGATCTTGTGGAGGGGGTAGGAGGAATCATCCCTCACCGCCACGACGAAGGCCTTTCTGGAGCTTCTGCCGAAGGGGACTTCGACCTTGGCGCCCGGCGAGACGACGGCCGCGAACTTGTCCGGGATGATATAGTCGAAGACTCTGTCGAGGGAGAGATTGACCATTACTCTGGCGATCTTCATCTTTGAGACGGGCTCTTGATGACTATCTTGCGGAGCTGCAGCGGGGGTTTGATGAGCTTGGCCGGGCCTTGTGCGCGGCCGCCCTGGACCGGCCTGGCGTGTTTTTTCCGGAGATGTTGCAGGACTTTGAGGATGGCCTCGTATGTCTGCGCCCTGAGGGCGGGGGATTCTTCGGTGGTCATTCTGATTATTTCCACCAGTTCCGGGGAGCCCTTGATCCCGAGGGCCGCCTCCCTGTCGAACGTCTTC
>CAZGJP010000146.1:0-6688 GCA_964526605.1 uncultured Lentisphaera sp. | reverse complement strand
GACATCGAACGTGGTGGAGTCCATAAGGGGGATAAAAGTCATCCAGGGATTCTCCCGCGAGGACGTCAACTCGCGGATATTCCACGACATGCTCGACGACCACGCCGGTTACAACATCAAGGTGGCGGAAAACGAATCTGTCTTCCTCCCCCTCCTCGAGCTGAACAGCCAGATATTCATATTCGTCCTCCTTGTGGTCGCCGGACTCAGGGTGATGGCCGGGACTCTCGACCTCGCGACGCTGATACAATTCTTCTTCCTCTCCAACTTTTTCTTTTCACCAATAAACGTCATCGCCGGCCAATACAACATGGCCATGAGCGCAGTCGCAGGAGCCGAGAGGCTTTTCAGCTTTCTTGATGAAAAGGCGGACTGGGAGGACAGGCCCGATGCGGCAGACACGGACATCAAGGGCAGGGTCGAGTTCAAGGATGTCTCTTTCGGATACAAGAAGGACGTGCCGGTGCTCAGGAAGATAAACTTCGTGGCCGAGCCGGGAATGACTGTCGCGCTCGTCGGGCACACCGGTAGCGGAAAGTCCACCATAACAAACCTCATCGCAAAGTTCTATCTTCCGGATGCCGGCACGATACTTCTCGACGGAAGGGACATCCTGGACATCAGTACCCCTTGTGTGAGACGGAAGATGGGGATAGTCCTCCAGGCGAACTTCCTGTTCACTGGAACTGTCATGGAGAACATCCTCCTCGGCAAGCACGGAGCCGTCGAGAAGGATGCGATCGCCGCCGCCGAAAAACTCGACTGCAGGGACATGATAGAGTCTCTGCCGGACGGTTTCAACACCCTCGTGGGAGAAAACGGAGTGGGGCTTTCCCTAGGCCAGCGCCAGATAATTTGTTTCTGCAGGGCCATGCTCGCGGATCCGACGATATTCATACTCGACGAGGCTACGAGTTCAGTGGACGCCATCAGCGAGGAAAAGCTGCAGAACGCTCTCTCGAAGCTGCTCAAGGGAAGAACCAGCTTCGTCGTGGCGCACCGTCTCAGCATTGTGCGCAAGGCCGACCTGCTGCTCATGATGGAGAACGGCGAGATCGTCGAGAGGGGCACGCACCATTCCCTGCTCAAGCTGAAGGGGAGATACGCCAGGCTCTACCGCGAATTCCAAATGGCCAAATAATCCCGCGATTCCGGGCTTGACATCCTCTCCACCGTGTTCTAAGTTTAGCATGTTGTACTTGAGAGGAAGGAACTTGGTGATCCCGTATCCTGGATCTCGCATCCTGCAACATGGAACCCAACACACAAAGCGGGGGCTCGAATGAACATCAATTTTCTGCCGATGAAGGTGAAGGACGAGCTGAAGAGAAGATTCGCGGACAAGATTCCAATAACTGTCGCCAGAACCAGCGGAAGCCTCGAGGGCGACACCGGGGAGGGGTATGCGATAGCCTTCGACGACAAGGTGGTCTTCTTCAGCCGCAAGACCGGGGAGAACGAATTCAGCGTCCGCGACGCTGCCGGCGACATCGCCTCCGCCAAGATCCGCCGCGAGGGGTTCAACATCTTCATGGACGCCAACCTAGGGGGAAAGGGATACAACATAAGGTTCTCATCGTCGGAGCAGGAGGACATAGCGAAGATCGCCGACAAGTTCATTCCGGCCGCCAAGACCGGCAATGCCGGGGCAGGGGAGACGCATGCGGACGAGGCTCCACGGAATCAGGAGGCGAATCCCCCCGAGGATGGGGTGCATTCCGCCGACACAAGGATCGTGGAGGACCACGGGCCGCTGAGGGTGGCGCCTGGAGTCCTTCTCGCCGCCGGCATGATGTTCATAGCCAAATCAGACGAGAACATAGCCAAGGAGGAGGACTTCTACATAACATCGCTTCTGAACTACGACAAGGAGGTCCTGCGCAAGGCCCTCGAGTATTTCAGGATGAACGACTTCGATGCCTTCCTTCGTGACTCCAGACCCCTGGACGAGGCGCAGAGGCTATGCATCCTGGCGAACATGATAGAGATAGCGATGAAGGACGGCAAGTTCACTGGGACCGAGCAGAAGATGATCTCCAGATTCGTGACCGAGCTCGGGGTAGACAACTCCTTCTTCGACACAATCAAGGAAGTCCTTCTGATCAAGAACAGGACATCAATACTTTAATTCAACAGGAGAGGCACTGGCGTGAAGAGAGAAATCGTTGAGATCGGAGAATCCGTGGTGGCGTGGGACAAGTATTATCTGGAGAGATTGGACTCGGAAATCAAGTTCGCGAAGTTTCTGGCGCAAAGGGAGAAGGCTGAACGCCCTGAACTCGCCAGAATAGTCGCGACCGCCGAGAGGAAGATAGCCACGGAGATCAAGCCCGGCGCGGACCTCGAAAAGATCGTCTCAACAATGGAGGAAATCCTCTCTCCTCTTTCCACCATCGCCAAGAAATACAGCGTCTATTGCATCGGACACGCGCACATAGACATGAATTGGATGTGGTCGTGGCCGGAGACGGTCGCGGTGACGAATGATACTTTCAGGACGGTCCTCAAGCTGCTTGACGAGTTCCCCCAGCTGCGCTTCAGCCAGAGCCAGGCCAGCGTCTACGAGATAGTCGAAAAACACAATCCGGACATGCTTGAGAAAATCAAGTCTCTGGTCAAGGAAGGCAGATGGGAAGTCACTGCAAGCCACTGGGTCGAGAACGAGGCGAATATCGTGGGCGGCGAGGCACTATGCAGGCACCTGCTATACACCAGACGATACATGAAGAGCCTCTTCGGGCTATCACCGGAGGATGTTCCAGTCAACTGGGCGCCAGACACCTTTGGCCATGCGGCGACGCTTCCGACATATCTGGCGGGAGGCGCGGTGAAATACATGTATCTGCACAGGCCCGGCGGAACGGGACCGAAACGGCCACGCGCATTCCACTGGAAAGGTCCCGATGGATCGTCGGTCCTCGTGAAGAACGACATGGAGATGGCGTATAACTGCGCATTGGCTCCGCACGTGGCCACGAAATACCTGATTGATTTCTGCTCCGAAACAGGACTGCCGTTTGTCAGCGTCGTATATGGTGTTGGCGACCACGGAGGAGGCCCTACTCGGAGAGACATTCTCCGTGCGATAGACATGGATTCCTGGCCGATATTCCCTAGGATCAAATTCTCGACGGCGAAGGAATTCTTCGAGAGGCTGGAGAGGGAGGGAAGGAATCTACCCGTTCTGGACTGCGAGCTCAACTTCGAGTTCACCGGATGCTACACGAGCCAGTCGCTGATAAAGAAAATCGCGCGATTCGGCGAGAAAAAGCTCCTCGACGCCGAACGGGCTGCTCTCTTCGCCTCAATGGGTTGCGCAATGCGCCACGACA
Source organism: uncultured Lentisphaera sp. (assembly GCA_964526605.1). Taxonomy (GTDB): domain Bacteria; phylum Verrucomicrobiota; class Lentisphaeria; order Victivallales; family GWF2-50-93; genus DYMC01. The sequence goes on along the minus strand of CAZGJP010000146.1, from coordinate 3,356 downwards.
AGCTCCAGATGGAGCAGGGATGGAGGAAGATTCTCTTCTCGCATTTCCATGACATCCTTCCCGGTTCCGGAGTCCACGACACCAGGACATACTGCCATGGACTTTATCAGGAAGTGGTAGCTATCACTAATATAATGGAGACGGAGTCTTTAAGGAAGCTTGCATCGAAGGTCGATACAAGCCTGAACGTGGAGGAAGTCCCGATGGGTATGCCTTCCGCATATTCCGAATTCGCAACGGGGGCAGGAGCCGGATTTGGGACTGGGGATGGTGGCATGAGCCAATGTGATGGCGGTGGGATGCGGGGAGGCTATCCTTTTCTTGTCTTCAATCCGACAGAAAATGAACGCGAGGAAGTCATTGACTTAGTGGTATGGGATTCTCCGCTGTGGACATGGAAGGGGGGAGGATGGGAAAACGCGAGGAAGGGTATTCTTGGAGAGACGAAGTTCATTTCGATCGCTCCTGATGGCAATATGACTCCCTGTCAGTTCCTGGAGTCTGGCTCCTACTGGGGCCACGACTTCGTGAGAATAGCGTTTCCAGTCAAGACGCCTGTCAACGGCTACGCAGTATACACCGTAAAAGAGGGGAACAAGGGAGAAATCACCCCACTGGCCTTCCAGACCGGACACAAGCATCATAACGCCTACGCCTATTACGAGAGGAGCACGGAAGGCCTGGAGAATGAATTTCTCAGGCTTGAGATAGACACTCAGACCGGATGGATCAAATATCTCAAGGAAAAAAAATCGGGCATTGACATCATCTCCAATGCGAATGTCCCTCTACTTGAATACTCGGTCGAAAGGCCTCACACCATGACATCTTGGGAAATCCAGCACGGAGGCAAGCCGGAATCACCCAGGCTAATATCGCTAAAACGCATCCATGACGGCCCCTACAAGGCCTCCACCGAACTCGTCTTCAAGGTCGGGGAATCCGAGATCAAGCTCGCATATGAACTGAGGGCGGGGGATCCCAAGTTGCATTTTGCCATGGACATCGTCTGGTTCCAGAGGGGAACTCCTGATACCGGAGTGCCAAAGCTTGATTTGGCTCTCCCTCTCTCTCTTGGAAACCCTTCCATCAGCTACGAGATCCCATTTGGGGCGGCCGAAAGGAATCTTCCCGATGGGGAGGAGGTTCCCGCCTTGCGTTGGGCAAAAGTGGAAGGTTCGACAAAGGGAGGCAATGCAAGCTGCCTTCTTCTCAACGACAGCAAACACGGACATTCATTCAAGGACGGAGTCCTGAGGCTGTCTCTGATCAGGGCCTCATATGATCCGGACATCCTGCCCGAGATCGGCAGGCATCAGATCAAACTTGCGGTCATGCCTTGTCCGGGGGCGATTTCGAACAGCCGCGCGACAAGAACCGCCGTGGATTTCAACCACGAACTCAAGGTCGTTCCGACAGATGTTCACAATGGCAGGCTTCCTTCGAAATTGTCTTTCATCGAATGCAAATTAGGCACGGCTGTATTCTCCGGCATGAAGTTATCCGAAAATTCTGGGGGAACAGTATTGCTGCGTTTTTTCAATCCAGAAAGCGAGCCGACAAAGATATCTGTAAGGTTCGCCGAGATTCTCGGCAGGCTATCTAAGGTGTCGGAGGCGGACATCATGGAAAGGAGAATTTCAGACTCGGGAATAAAGATCAATGGCAACTCGTTTTCATCCATGGTTCCCGGATATTCCATAAAGACTATTCTGGCGAAGCTACGATGATGTTTTGACCTAAATTTTGTGTTTATAGGCAAACAGTCTTGTGGATGGAACTTGGATTTTTACAATCGTCGGATCTTACTTTTCCACCGGGACGACGATCCCTTTCATTATGACGTTCTGGCATAATGTAAAAATGATGAAGGTCGGGATTGCCGCTACTAGCAGGGACGAGAAGACCAGTCCTTGGCAGTTTTGCAGTTGAAGTTGGTAGAGCCAGGGCATCAATGTCCACATGCTCTGGTCTTGGCATATCAGGAGCGCGAACATGAAGTTTCCATAGGAGTGCGTGAACGCGTTGAGGGCGACCACTGCTAGTATAGGGGTTGACAGGCGCATGGTTATGTTCCAGAACATCGTGAATTCGCCAGCGCCATCAATGGCGGCGCTTTCATATAGTTCTCTTGGGAGCGAATCGAAGAACCCTTTCAGCAGGAAGATGGAGTATCCGTTGGCCAGTCCGGGCAGGATGAGGGCTGCGAAGGTGTTGAGGAGGTTGAACTTGCGCATCATGATGAATAGCGGTATCTGGGTGACCATTGGGGGGAAGGCCATCGTGAGCATTAGTAGAAGCAGTATCTTGTATGTCGATGGCGGCCGGTATCTACTCAATGCGTAGGCGGCGATGGGATTGACCGTCAGCGCTGCGATTATCGCGAGGATGCAGTATATGGCCGTGTTCCTCAACGCCTTTCCGTGGAAGAGGAAGAAGTCGAATACGACGCGCAGGTTTCTAGTGCTGTATTCCCATCTGAGCCGGTTTACGTTCTCGCGGAAGCACAGGTAGTGGAAATCCGCCTGTGGAGGCAGGAAGTCCGCCCAGTCTTCCGCCTTTGTTCCCAGCGTTTCATTTGCTTTTGAGACCTCTCGGAATTTCTCTCTGAGATATGACCCGAACATGAATTCGACGCTGTCTATCCGTATGTGTTCTATGGGCATACGGTGGACTTCCTCCGAATTTGGAGCCGACCAGCCCTTCAGGAAGGACTCCCAATCCGACATTTGCATCCCAGCCTTTGGCGCTTCAGACGATATTGTTATTTCATCGAAACCTGAAAACGAAACTCCATATGTCTTGTTAAGAGATCCAATGTCGCCATATTTCGCCTCCAAAAAATTCCTGTATTGGGGGCTGGCCTCCGTGTCAACCCTGATCCAGAGGAGATTCAACACGTCTCTTACGAAGACCTCCCAGTCCCGCTGCTCCTTCGGCGTTTTCCATCTGCCAGCGGAATGATTCCTGTGGAGATGGACTTCGCTCCATGAGGCATACGACGTGCCATGCCCGGAGTTGAACTGGTGGATGTCCTTGCCATACTGGTTCTGGAGGAATGCCTTTTTGTAGAAGCCTTCTGGAGAGAAATAATATCTTTCGCCAAGGGGGGTGGACTCCTTGAATCTGGATATTTCCCTAGATAGGGGCGAATCCGATATCTTGCATCTCCTGACTAGAAAGTTGTCGGCGCTCGGAGCCAGATAGTTCCATCCGAGCACATCGACAAGCATCTCTTTGTTGAATATGCATATGTCCCCGTCGAACTTCCTGAACATCATGGCCTTGAAGGATCTCAATCCCGATGGTACCACTCCTCTCGATGTCGAGACGGACCATGATCCTGTCATGTAGTA
>CAZGJP010000145.1:0-6796 GCA_964526605.1 uncultured Lentisphaera sp. | reverse complement strand
GCTCTTCCGATCTCCACCTCGTTGAGGTGAATTTTCCAACCAGAAAAAACAATGCGGTAGCCGCAAGAAGATGGTATGCCGCACTGGGCAAACGGACCGCCCACTTGTTCATTCTGAACGTCTTGATGAAGGGAACCAAGGAATATAGCATGACTGGATCCTTGTAGTCGGAGAAGCATTTGAAGAAAATCGGGTATTTGACCCCATGCTCGTCTGCACCGTTCTCCGACATGCAGTATGCGTTGTAGGCAAAGGATGCTTCGTCCACATGGATGCCTGGTGGCATCTCGCCTATATCCCAACAATGAAGGATCACTGAGATCAGGAGAAAAGCCAATGCCGCAAGTTTGAAACGGAAGCCACGTGTTTTTGTCGTCATACCGGCCAAAGCCGCTTTCAATTGTTTTTCTTCGATGGGTTCATTCCCGTAATCTGTCCCTTCAAGAAACTTTTTCAAGGAGTGTCGGGAAAGAGCGATGATATCACTCGAACGAGGCCAAAGTGAATATCAAGGCGAACTCGTATTTTCTCATGCACATGTTTTTAAAAATCCAAAGTGGTGCTATTTGTTCTAAACGCTAAACAGACAGAGCTAGTTGGAAAACTCCGTGCGAGCTTGTCAGCTTGCCAGCATCTGCGGTGTTACGGGACAGCACCTGCGAAGGGAGCAGGCAAGCTGCGGGGGGCAATTGGCTCAGACAAACATCGACGGTCATCAAAAATGGGATTCTTCAGCTCAATACTGCTATTTCTAGGAATAATTGCGGGGTTCTTCGCGCCAGGCTTCTTGATCAACAGGTTGCTCATGCGTGAGAACTCTATCGCAACGGCCTTCATAATCTCGATGGTTGTTCTTTTCCACCTTATATTCTGGACCGGACTAGCCGGCGTGCCTCTGAGCCTCATCTCGATCGGACTCGGCCTTCTTCTTGTTATCTGCGCGCTTTCATTGGCTGTCTACAATATGGGAATTGGACTGAAGCTGGATACCCTCGAGGACGCAATTTGCTTCACAACGAGTCAAAAAATCCTGCTAATCCCCGTTGCCCTGAATATCTTCCTGATGTTTCTAAAATCATCGGTCTTTCAGATTTCCCATGGTGACCAGGATTTCAGATGGTTCTTCCTTCCCACGCAGATGCTGGAGCTAGGGACTTTTGCGTTCTATCCGCCACTTACGGCAGCCGACTTCGACATTTATTTTTTTACCGACTCCTTTCCTCCAATCGTGTCGTTTTCCTATTTTTTGCTTTACGCGTTATATGGTTCGGCACGGGACTTCCTCGTATTCATTCCGGTCTCCATGCAGTTCATATTCATCCTGACTTTCGGGTGGAAGCTTGCCATGAGGCTTTTTCCTTCGAAAGACGCCGGCCCTTTCGCCGTAATGCTACTGTCCTCCAGCACATTGCTATTCTACTCGGTGGCGATATGCCAGGAGACGGGACTGACGGCACTTTCGCTGCTCGCCCTAGTGTATTTTCTTCATGACGAACGCCCGGATTGGAGAAGCGCCATCCTAGCGTCCTTTTCGACTGCTCTAGGTGCATTATCCAGGGAATACGGAGGCATATTGCTTATCTGCGGAATCACTGCGATAACCGTCAGGAAAATGCCCTTGAAGTTCCTGGTCCAGTATTTCTTATTCTGCACGATCCTGATAGCGCCCTGGTATCTTAGGGTTTTTATCCTTACAGGTAATCCCTTCTATAGCAACCCAATAATGGGGTTGCCTGTAAATGAAGTCCATACCGGGATAATTGAGGGCTATAAGCAGTCAATCGGACTACACACATATATGAATGCAAATGTAATTCTGCCGTTCATATCCGGGCTTATTTCAGTTGCCGGAGCAGTTGTTGTGCTCGGGACGATCTCCTTCTTCCTTGAACCAAGAAATCGTTTAATGCCAATCATAACCCTCTATTTCTTCCTCCTGTGGCTATATTCGATCTGGATCCCGGCCGGGCTCTTCCACTCCATGAGGATTCTGAGCCCTGCAATCGCCATTTGCGCTGTCTCGGGAACAGGTGCATTTCTATGGCTTTCCCATAAGACTCGCATGAGAGCCACCCATCAATACTCTCTGTTGGCCATCATGGCCTCAGTCGCCGTCCTTCAAGACGTCATCATCCCCTATAGCCCTAGGCTTATCGGGAAATTCCCCTTGAGCGTCCTATCGGGAATGGTGAACATAGAGCACCCACATCCAAGGGATGAAGTTCGCTCTTATGCGGAAAAACTTCCCGCTGGTTCGGCGATATTGTCCGACGGGGCACGGCATCATGCGTTCCTATCGACGGACAAGGAGATTGTCGAAAAAATACGGATAGTTGCGCTCTGGAGTCCGGAGGTCGCTTTTCTTTACGACAAGAATATGAACTTCGAGGAAGCAAACCGTAGGCTGAAGACTCTGGGCATAAGATATGTCCTGACCGGACATCGGGGAAGCTTGAACATGAGGTATCTTGAGAAGTTTGAATTCTTCAGGGAATTCAGGAGCCGCTCAAAGCCGATAGTTGACGACAAACTCGTCGGACTGCCGGATGTTCAAGAGAGCTTCTGACCGACGGTTATTAGGAACGCTCTGCGTTTTCTCATGAACTTAGGACGGAATATGACATCGTCGAGGAAATTGTAGACAGGCAGGATCGGCCGCAGGAAGGAGCTTGCTATCATGCGGTAGTGAAGTCCGGACAGATAATCGAACTCCACCTTGAATCCGGCGGCGGAAAAGACCTCGTTGACTTCGTTCTGGCTGACCGGAGACTCGTTCACGCTAACACCCTTGTCGCTATGCAGCGGCGAACTCTTGTCCCTATATATCCACATGAATGGATTGAGCCTGTTTGGGTCGAAGGCGACGAAGGAGCCTCCAGGCTTCAAGACCCTGAAGGCCTCGCTCGCACAAATGGATTTTTCGGGCAGGTGATGGAGCATCCCGCTGAAGAGTATGATATCAAGGGAGGACGACGCGAGCGGGAGCCTGTCAACATCTCCGTTCACAAAATGTATCTCCGGGAACTTTCTCGATCCAGTTGCAAGAATTTTGAAATTCAAATCCAGTCCAATGGTCTTGAAGCCTTTTTTGCGGAGGACATCGGTGAAAGCCCCGGAACCGCAGCCGAAATCGGCGACAAGCATCCCGGGGGCGAGATGGACATAGGCCGACAGCACGCCCAGGCACTCGCCAACCAGCCGATCCTTGCTTTCCGCGTCGAAGACATCGTATCCCATGCCAGAGAACTGGTCGAAGAATTCGATCTCGGCCTTCTTGTCCTGGATTCTAGTCGCAATATCCGTCATGGCAACATCATGTCCTGCTATGTCTCCTCGCCCCGTAATCTAGCCGCGATGCCGGCATTTACGAACGTCCTTCCGCGGGCAGCCGTATCAAGTCGTCTCAAACTTAGTCCCCAACTTGAACTGCTCAATTCTGCTTCTATCTTATCTGGGCTCCTGTATTCCGGACAATTTCAACCGTTCATCAAGACTTGAAAGATAACGAATATAAAAAGCTATTCTCCAAGGTTTCAGCCATATCCCGCAGAGTGCTTTCATCGGCGCCGGGGTGCCACGACTGGGACCACACCGCGAGGGTCCTGCGAAATTCGCAGGAGATATGCTTGAAAGAGAGAAATGCCGACAGGAGGGTTGTCGAGATCGCCGCCCTCCTCCACGACATAGCCAGAGGCGGCGACATGCACAAGAAAGGGCGTAGCTGCCATGCTGCGAGCGGGGCGGCCATGGCGAGGGATATACTTGGAGGATTCAAGTTCCTCGCTGAGGAATTCATCGAGAAGGCATGCCTCTGCGTCAGACGCCATCGCTTCAGGGGCGACGACGCTCCAGTCTCGATTGAAGAGAAGATCGTGTATGATGCGGACAAGCTTGATTCGCTCGGGGCGGTCGGGGTCGGAAGGGCCTTCCATTTTGCCGGCAGGATAGGTGCGCGGCTGCACAACAGCGGGCCGGAGGCGCTTGGTGCCGAATCATACAGCCGGGAGGACACCGCCTACCGGGAGTATCTCGTGAAGATGCGCCGTCTGCCGGAGAAGATGCTGACAAGGACGGGCAGACGGCTCGCCATAGGCAGGGCTAGATTCATGGAGAAATTCTTCGAGGAGCTTCAAAAGGAGAGCGGAACATGCTAGGGAAAGGGGTGAAAAGGGGAAAGGGGAAGGAAGGAGGGGCGGGCGAATCTGCGAACCGCAGGACAGGCTTCATGCTTGCGGCCGTTGAGGAGGCATCGTTGGGAGTGAGAAACGGGGATGGAGGCCCCTTCGGTGCGGTGATAGTCCGAAATGGAAAAATAAACTCCAGGGCGCATAACATGGTCGTCGCATTGAATGATCCCACTGCCCATGCGGAGGTTCTGGCGATAAGGAGGGCCTGCAAGAAGCTGGGCAGATTCTCGCTCCACGACTGCGAGATTTATTCGAGCTGCGAGCCCTGCCCCATGTGTTTCTCCGCCATACACTGGGCGAGAATCAAAACGCTATTTTTCGGATGCACCAGGAAGGATGCTGAGAAGATAGGCTTCGACGACAACGTCCTCTACAAAATGCTTCGAGGGAGCAACGCCAGATCGAAATTCAGATCCGTCAGGATGTCAAGGGGGGACTGTCTGAAGGCGTTCGAACTTTGGCGGAAAGACACGAAGAGAATCCACTACTGATCATGATTGCATAGGGGTGATTTCCGTCAGGACGACTTCGGGGCTGCAGAATATCCTCAGCGGGATGCAGCTTGTGCCGAGCCCCGAGCTCACGATCAGCCTCGCTCCGTCGTCCCGTTGCAGGAGTCCATACTCGAATTTCTTCCAATGGACGCTTGAAGTTTTCAGCGCGCCGACGAGAGGGAGGCGTATTTGTCCGGCGTGGGTGTGTCCGGCCAGCCCCAAGTCGAAGCGGGACTTGATGCGGACGATATCGTCGGGATTGTGGGCTATGACGACCAGCGGTTTTCCAGTCGGCGAGTCCAACGATGTGGTTCTCAAGCCTTGGTCCCTTGACGGGGCCAGCCCGTGGAAGACGCATCCCGCCGATTCGGCTTCGCCATCATGGAGGAGGGTGAATCCTGCGCCGTGGAATTTCGTTCTCCAATATGAGATGTTCTTGCAGCGTGATCGCTTCAGCTCCCAGTTGCCGATCACCGCGAAGTTGCGGTGGCTGGACTTGAGTCCCGAGAGCATGGAGAAGGCATCGTCGAGTCCGGAAGACTCGGATGCGATGTCGCCGCCAAAGATGACGTGGGTGGGATCGAGGCCGTTGACGGAATCGGCAATCTCGTCGGCGGGAGGCGGATTCCTGCCGAAATGGATGTCGGACAGGAAGACGAGCCTCAGAGGCGTTTCAACGCTCCCGCAGGCGAATTTGTATGAAACGATTTCGACCGACGGAGTCGAGCGCGAGGCTGTTCTTGCCCCATACGGGATCAGGGAGGTCCACTTCATTATCTTCTCACTCTTCGTTGAGCTCGGCGATGGTTTCGTGCGGCAGGAAGGATACCTTTTGTATCGTGAAATCATCTCCGTCAATGGCAATTCTCTCGCCTTCGGATTTTTCCATGAGGGACTTGGCAAGTGCGGACTCGGATGAGAGGCGGTTTTTCAGTGGGTCGCCGTCCCATGCTCCGAGAACGAGGTAAGTCGTCTCCTCGCCGGATGCATCCCGGCGAAGGACGACCGATCTTCCGCATCTCACAGTCTTCTCCGGGCCGTCGTCCATCGCAAAGCGGACGGCCGCAACATTGTCGAGATCGCGCTCGATCTCGAACTTTCTCCTGTTCAGGAACTTCTGCCTCTCCTTGGCGGCCGAGTATTCGGCATTCTCCCTCAAATCTCCGTAGCTTCTGGCATGGGCTATTGCGGCGGCATTCTCGGGCAGTTGTCTGGTCGTTATGTCCTGGAGCTCGAGGACTCTGGTCTTGTGGGACTTGATCGAGGTGGTCAGTTGGACGGTCTCGCGGCGGCTGTCGGACAATGTCTTTGAAATCTTCACGGAACCGCTTTCGTGGGCGTTTTCGATGGTGTTCTTGAAACTGGGCGAGATTCTGGAGAGCTTCACAATGAGGCTCTGCTTCTCCGGTGGCAGGAGAACCTTGTCGTCGTCAATCAGCATGAGCAGCTTCTCGGCGGAGTCCGCGCCATGATCTGCCAGGAGAGCTATGAACTTGTCGTCGGAGAGAAGCATCTTCTTCAGCTCGCGTATCGCGGCGTTTCGGAACTTGAGAACAGTCTTTTCCGCGAGGGCCGAGAATATTCTTGCCGGCGACAAGACGGCATCCAGCACATCTGGCGTCTTTCTGTTCCTCCATCCCCATAGGACCATGTCTGCATGCGGTTTCGCACGCGACCTCTTGAACGCCTCGACCATCCTGATCTCGTCGAGGATTCCGCCGGTGCAGGAAAGAGCCTTGATTGGAAGATCCAAGGAGAAATCGGCCAGAAAATCCTCTCCCTTCATGACCCTGATGGCATCGAGCAGAGATTTCAGCGAGGGAACTGGCATCTCGGCCCAATGCTCCATCAGCGACTCGCGCTGGGTGCGGTCATCCGGGAGAAGCATGCCGGCATGAGAGCCGAACGCTGCAATCGCGTTCAACCTTGACGAGTCGTCGTCGCCCGACTCCGCCAGGAATGCGAAGCAGTCCGATAGCATTCTTCTCCTATCCGGAGACGGATCGGTCCCGAGCGACTTGGAGAGCATGTTGGAGATATACTCCGAATCATCCTTGGTGATCTTGAGTTTGCGTCTTTCCTTGACCGCCTTCGCGAGCCCCGAATGCAGTTCCT
>CAZGJP010000144.1:0-6832 GCA_964526605.1 uncultured Lentisphaera sp. | reverse complement strand
CCTTCGCGATTTCCGCCACGAATGACTTGAAGAGAAGCGGGACATCCTCCTTCCGCTCCCTCAGCGGCGGAAGAGTCACCGTCACGACGAAGAGCCTGTAGAAGAGATCCTCGCGGAATTTCCCGTCGGCCACGAGCTGCTTCAGATCCTTGTTCGTAGCCGCGACAACCCTCACGTCGGTGAATATCTGTTCCGAGGCGCCGACCCTCTCGAAGCTTCTCGTCTCGAGGACTCGGAGTATCTTCACCTGCACGGTCTGGTCTATCTCGCCTATCTCGTCGAGGAACAGCGTCCCCCCGTCCGAGAGCTCGAAGCGGCCCTTTCTCTGCTCGGTAGCCCCCGTGAAAGATCCTTTTTCGTGCCCGAAGAGTTCACTCTCGAGAAGGTTGGTGGGCAGGGCCGCGCAATGGACTGGGACGAAAGGCCCCTTCCTCCCGCTCAGGTCGTGCAGCGCCCGGGCGACGAGTTCCTTGCCAGTGCCGCTCTCGCCGGATATCAGCAGCGTCGCCCGCGTCGGGGCGACCTGCCTGACGGTCTCCATCACCTCGTGCATGGCGGCGGAATTCCCGATTATCTGCCTTGTCACGTCCTTCTCGAGGAGGCGTCTCTTGAGGTCAACGTTCTCGTCCTTGAGCTTCCTCTTGTCGAGGGCGCGTCTTATCGTGTCCTGGAGATAGTCCAGATTTATCGGCTTGGTTATGAAGTCGTCCGCGCCCTTGCTCTTCGCCTCGAATCCGTTCTCCGCGCTGGAGTGCGCGCTGATCACTATGCATGACGGCTGGGGCGATTTCCCGAGGCATTCCTCCAGGACCCTGAATCCGTCCGCCCCGGGCATTATCAGATCCGTGAGGACTATGTCGTAGTTGTTCTTCTTCAGCATGTTGACCGCCCGCAGGCCGTCCTCCGCTATGCAGACCTCGTAGTCGGGGCGCAGGAACTTCGCCATCGCCTCGCGGACGTTCCTCTCGTCTTCGACTATGAGAATGCTGTCTCTCTTCTTCTCCGCCATTTACTTTCTCCTTCTATGCGTTCGAGTTGCTGTCATGCGCCATGAATAAGTTGAATTAGACTTATTTTAGTCGCCCTGGGCCAGCTCTCTTTTCTGGGTCCCGCCGATCAGCTTCGTCTTCTTGTCAAAGAGTGGAAGCTCCACGGTGAACGTCGTTCCAGTCTCCGGGCTCGAATCCACGCTGAGCCTGCCGTTGTTCGCCTTGACTATCCTGTCGACGACCATCAACCCGAGTCCGCTGCCCGTCTTCTTCGTGGTGAAGTATGGATTGAATATCTTGTCTATCAGTTCCGGAGCGACCCCCCCGCCGCTGTCCTTGAAGGATATCCTCGCGAACTCGTCCCCGCCCGCGCAGGCGATGTCCAGAGTGCCTCCCTCCTGCATGGACTCCACCGCGTTCTTGACGATGTTGAAGAAGGCCTGCTTGATCTGGTCCCCATCCACCCTCAGTGGCGGGATCGAGTCGGATATCTCGCAGTTCACCTTCATGCGCCTGCCCTCTATGTCAGGCTTCATCAGGCTAAGCGTCTCTATGACCAGCCTCTTCACGTCGCACCTCGAGAACGAGGGGCTGTCTATGCGCAGGGCCTGCAGGAAGCGCTTTATGATGTTCTCCAGGCGGGCTATCTCCTGCTTCGCCACGTTCAGAAGCTCGATGTCCTCCTTCGCGCTGTTCCTCCTGCCCGCGATGCGCTTCTCGAGCAGCTGCAGATGTATCGCGATGGAGTTCAGCGGATTGCCTATCTCGTGGGCGACCCCGGCCGCGAGCAGCGACACCATGCCGTTCCTCTGCCTCTCGTTCTCCTCCCGCGTCTTCTCCGAGATCTCCGTTATGTCGTGGAATATCCCCACGAACGCGTCCCTCTCGTCCTCCTGCGGAATCACATAAAAAAGAAGCAGCTTGCGGTCCGGATAGTCTATCTCGATCTCCCGGCGGGAAATCCCCATCGAACGCTTCTCGCAGCTCGACAGGAACTCCTTCCAGTCGAAATTCTTCAAATACGAGGATATCTTCTGCCCGTCAAAATCATCGGGTATCGAGAATATCCTGCGGGCCGCGAAATTCGCAAAACGCATCTGCAGAAAGCGGTCGAAAATGACTATCCCCTCCCGGATGTTGTCGAAGACACCATGCAGGAAATCGGCATCGCGCAGCCTGCGGAAGAAATCCCGCCTCTCGGAGGCGTCAAGCCGTCCAAGTATCTCCTCGATCTTCTTGTCCTTCTCTCTCCTGGGCATGGCGCTCATTCATCCTATGCGACTTTTTGTCTCATGGAATATTGCACGCGATCGCGTTTTTTCAAGAGGTTTTTCAGGCATCCCCGCCACAGGAAGTTCAGAGGCGCCATTTGCTTGACGCATGGAATGCTCTGGCTCTCCTGCGGGTCTGTGACGGCGCCTCGTTGATCACGCGCCTGTATTGCCTGGCGAAATAGTTGCTGTCGTTGAATCCGGCGTTGAAAGCGGCCTCCTTCACGGTGATTCGCCCCCTGGACTCGATGATTTCGTTCATCGCCCTGAATATCCGTATCCTTGTAAGATATTCGATCGGGCTGAGCCCGGTGCTTCTGCGGAACTCGCGGAAGAAAGTGCTGCGCGACATCGAGGCCTCCTCGCAGAGTCTGGCGATGTCCATCCGTCCGCAGTGCTTCCTCTCGATGAAGCTGATGGCGCGGGCAAGCCCCATGACCGGCTCTTTCGGCTTGCGGCTGGAGCGCGAATAATCCCTTGACAGAAGCGAGACGATCAGCAGGAAGTAGGAATTGGCGAAGACCTGGTATGCCTCCTGCCGCGTGCGCAGCTCCTCCTCCATCTGGTCTATCAGGCGGGAGACCTCGAGGAGGCGCTCCGGGGAGAGCCTCAGCTGGCTCTCGCTGCTGCGCATCGCAGGCTCCGTCTTGAACAGAGCGTTGAATCCGCTCGTCTTCCTGAACTCGTCCCTCAGGGCGAGAATCCTTTCGCCCTTGAAGAGAATGTTGACCAGCCTCAGCCCCTTCGTGTCGGAGTAGCCATGCCTCTCGCCCTTCCGCAGGAGAAAGACGTCTCCGGCGTAGATCGGCCGCCTCCCCCTCTCCGTGATGTGCATCCCGTTGCCCTCCAGTATCACCACGAGCTCGTCGAAGTCGTGCGAATGGCGGTCGGTCGGCCCCTGCGGATTCTGCCTGTTCACTATCAGAGGAAATCCGTCGCCGGAGGCGGGGAAAGGCATCCTGCGGGGCGATTTTGAGACTTTCGTGCTACCTTTTGAGACTGTCATCGTGGAATCCCTTTTTTAAGGAGTTAACTTATCGCCATTGAAAAAAAATAAAAGAGGTGATCAATGGCTGGCAAGGATTTTAGTGCGCCGGAAGGCTTCGTCAATCCATCGTCGGAATATCGCGGAAAACCTTTCTGGGCATGGAATGGAAAGCTTGACGAGGCCGAGCTGCGAAGACAGCTCCGCGTCATGAAGCGGATGGGCCTGGGCGGAGCATTCATGCACTCGCGGACGGGACTGGCCACCGAATATCTCTCGGACGAATGGTTCAAGCTCGTCAATGCGTGCGCCGAGGAATGCGGGAAAAACTCCATGGAGGCATGGCTATACGACGAGGACAGATGGCCGTCCGGCGCGGCCGGAGGCATCGTCACGAAAAACCCCAGATACAGGATGAAGATGCTCCACGTCGCCGCCCAGAAGGCCTGCGACTACAAGTATTCGGAGAGGCATCTCGCCATCTTCGCCGCCGAGCTCGACGGCGACGAGATGAAGTCTTTTAGGAGGATATCCCGCGCCGACATCAAGTCCGTCGGGGATTGCACCATAATCCATTGCCAGGTCAAGCCCGAGGAGCCATCGTCGTGGTATAACGGCCAGACCTATCTTGACACGATGTCGGACGAGGCCGTCGACAAGTTCATAGAGGTGACGCACAAGGCCTACGGGAAAAATTGCGGAGATCATTTCGGCAAGCTCATGCCCGGCATATTCACCGACGAGCCGAACTACGGCCACATGGGCTGTTCCGACGGAGTTTCGCGCCTGCCCTGGACGGACCGGCTCCCCCATGCGTTCAGGAGGAAATACGGCTACGACATCATCGACTTCATCCCGGAGCTCGTCTACAGGTTCAAAAGACGTGATTTCTCCAAGGCCCGCCACGACTACTTCGAGACCGCGAACCTCCTCTTCGTCCGCGCATTCGGGAAGAGGATATACGACTTCTGCGAAAAGGCCGGGATACTATACACCGGCCATGTCCTCAGCGAGGAGTCGCTCAGATCCCAGACAAAAGTCGTGGGCTCGGCCATGCGTTTCTACGAATACATGCAGGCCCCGGGCATTGACATTCTCTGCGGGCAGGTCCTCGAGAGGGAGGGTGGGAGGACCCCCGAGTATCTGACCGCGAAGCAGTGTGCATCGGTCCTGAACCAGATGGGCAGGAAGTGGATGCTCAGCGAACTCTACGGGTGCACCGGATGGCATTTCACATTCGCCGAGCACAAGGCCGTCGGCGACTGGCAGGCCGCCATGGGCGTCAACCTCCGCTGCCAGCATCTTTCATGGGTGACCATGAAGGGCGAGGCGAAGCGCGACTACCCGGCCTCCATATCGTTCCAGTCGCCCTTCTGGAAGGACTACGGCCTTGTCGAGGACTATTTCGCGAGAGTCGGTTCCATGCTCTCCCAGGGCCGCCCGGTCATTGACATTGGCGTGATACACCCGATCGAGAGCGCATGGGGACTCGCCTTCCAGAATCCCTCGGAGGGGCATGGCTGGGGATTCCCGCAGAAGGACGGCAAGGGGAGGAGAAGCCCGATGGCGCTGCTCGACGAGAAGCTCGAATCGATTCAGTCCACCCTCCTCGAAGGCCATTTCGACTTCGAGTACGTTGACGAGGAGATACTCGCCCGGCATGGAGCCGCCTAGAAGGAGAGATTGAAGGTGGGCAAGTCATCCTACAGCACCATCATAGTTCCACCTCTTGCAACAATGAGGGCCAGCACCGCGGAAACCCTTGCGAAATTCGCAGCCCGCGGAGGCAACCTGATATTCGTCGAATCACTCCCGGAAAGGCTCGGCTCCGAGAAGTCCGACAGGATCGCGAACTTGTTCCCGGGGGCGGAAATCGTCAGGCTCTCGAAAGACGCGATCATCGCGGCCATACTGGAGGACAAGAGCGCGAGACGGGTTTCGATCAGGACGTCCTCCGGCGAGGAATACGCGAAGTCCATCTACATGATGAGAAAGGACGCGGGGGGCAGGGCGCTGGTCTTCATTTGCTCGACCACGCAGAAGCTGGAGACGGTCCCTCTCGACGTCGAGATCCCCTTCGTCGGGGATGTCCAGGAATGGGATCCGCAGAACGGCGAGGTCTCCCTTGCCGACTTCGTCCGCAAGACCGGCTCGGTGAGGGTGAAGACATCCTTGTCCGGCTGCGGGAGCCGTCTCTTCGTGGTTGATCCGAAACCCGAGGCCTCGCCGAAGAAGCGGCCCGCCACGAAGGAGTCCGCCAGAATCGAGATCCCGGCTGACGAATTCAGGATTCTCAGGGACGAACCAAACGCATTCCCTCTCGACTACGCCGAGTTCTCCATCGCGGATGGAGAATTCATGCCGGCCGAGGAAATCCTCAAGATAGACACTATCGCGAGGGAGAAGGCCGGATGGCCGAGGCAGGGAGGCAACATGGCCCAGCCTTGGACCTATGAAAAGAAGAAGAATCCGAAGACGGTTCCAGTCCGCCTGCGCTACAGATTCATCGTTGATGAAGTTCCGTCGTCGCCATCCTCTCTGGTCATGGAGGCCCCGGAGCGCTTCTCCATCAGCCTGAATGGCTACGAGCTCAAGCACGATGGCGGCGAGGGCTGGTGGATAGACAACTCCTTCAAGAAACTGAATGTCCCCGCCCATGCGCTGAGGAATGGTGAGAACATACTCGATCTTTCGGCGGACTACGCGAAGGACGACGCCCTCGAGGCGCTCTACTTCACAGGCGAGTTCGGCGTGGAATGGCGAAAGACCGGCGCTTGCAAGGCACCCTTGGCCGCGATATGCACCCTCCCGGAGAAGCTCCGCACCGGAGACTGGTGCGAACAGGGATTCCCGGCCTACACCGGCTCGATCACCTATCTGGCCGAGGTCGAGATAGGAGACACGGCGCCAAGGCATTTCCTGCAGGTCCCGGAATGGGCCGGCTCCCTCCTGAAAATCCATGTCAACGGCAAACTCGCGGGCAGAATTGCATGGAGCCCCTTCGAAGTCGAAATCGGAGCCTACCTGCAAAAAGGGATGAACAGGATCGGAATAGAGGTCGTCGGAACGAGACGCAACATCCTCGGCCCACTGCACAACAAGACCAAATATCCGATATGGACAGGACCGTGGGAGTTCCGAAAGGAAGACAGCTGGACTGATGACTACGTCCGACTCCCATATGGACTCTTCGCGAAGCCATTCGTGTCGGTGAGGAAGTAGGGAGCCGGCTACTTGGAACGCGGAAAATAGGGACGGCATTCTCCGAAGGAGAACCAAAGAAGAGCGGGCAAGCGCCGCTGCTGTCCGAAGAAATGAAAGGTAGGGACGGCATTCTCCAAAGGAGAACCGTCCGTCGGCGCGATACCCCGATATCATTAGAATCGGGGTAAACTCTGATCGCGCCCTATCTGTAAACAATATCATGCACGCAGCAGTAGCAATGCAAGATATAGCGGTCTGACGCAGAGCTTTTGCAAGTGGCTTGAAGTACTTTGCGCCGTCTCGGCGCAAAGATGTTTGCGCTGGGACAGCGCAAACTGTTATGTAAAAGTAAAGCGGTCTCCGCATTTTTTTTATTTCATGAT
>CAZGJP010000143.1:0-6856 GCA_964526605.1 uncultured Lentisphaera sp. | reverse complement strand
TAGTCGCCCTGGAGCAGGCGGACGCATCTGCCGCCGCGGATGTCCACGGCGGGAATTATCCTTGAAATTTTCATCTTCTCCTTCATCTGCGGTCTTCTTCCCTTCCGCAGATTCCGACGAAGTTGCGGAGTATTCGCAGTCCCGCGTTCTGGCTCTTCTCCGGGTGGAACTGGGTTGCGAAGACGTTCCCGCTGCCGATCGCGGAGCAGAAAGGGATACCGTAGCCTGTCTGGCCGGCAACGATGGCCGGATCGTCGGGAGACACGTAGTAGGAGTGGACGAAATAGAAATGGCTGTTGTCGGGAATCCCCTCCATGAAGGGATTGTCCTGGCGGAGTTCCACGCTGTTCCATCCCATCTGTGGAACCTTCAGGGACGATTTTGGAAACTTCAGCACTTGTCCTTTGAATATTCCAATGCCTCCGCGCCCGGGAGCCTCCTCGCTCTCCTCCATGAGAAGCTGCATCCCGAGGCATATCCCCAGAAAAGGCCTGCCCGTGGAGATGAAATCGGCGACGGCCTTGTCAAGCCCCGCCGCACGCAGATTCTCCATCCCCTTACCGAAATGTCCCACACCGGGCAGGACGACGGCATCGGCGCCGCGGACGCGGTCCGGGGCGGAGACGGTGGCCACGTCCGCTCCTGCGGCGGCCAGGGCCTTCTCCACGCTGAACAAATTTCCCATGCCGTAGTCAACTAGACAGATCATGTTTGAACCATTTTGATAAGCTGTTAATATCGCACCGGAAGGCGAGATTGGCAAGCTCTAACGGTGGGAGAGCATTCTTTTCGGTTCGTTCTCCCTGCGGAGCAGGGCTGGAGTGATCCTGTATTTCCTTGAAAACGCCCTGTAGAATGTCTCGATGTTGAGGAATCCGCAGTTGGAGGAAATCTCCTTTATCGGAGTCCTTCCCGTGAGGAGGAGCCGCCGCGCCTCGGCGAGACGGCGGTCGAGAAGGAGATCGTGGGGGCTGCGTCCGAAATATCTTTTCGAGAGCGAATGCAGATGCGGAACGCTCACCCCGGCCGCCTCGGCCAGATCGGATACGGCTATGTTCCCTGAATAGCTCTCGTCAATGAAGCTCTTCAGCTTCTCCACGCTGGCCGGCATGGACAGCGAGTGGCTCCTCGACGAGAAGAGATCGGCCTCCCAGGAAATTCTTGAATAGGCGTATTCTCCTATGCGCCGCCTGTCCGGAAGATTCGAATGGAAGGCGTGCAGCATGCTGTTGGAGAAGTTCACCGCGTCGTCCTTGTTCTCCCACGCCGAGACGCGGGGATGGACTCTCCCCCGCCCGCGGCCGGAGAAGGAGGTCTCGAACCTGAGGCAGAGGCATTCGTAGGGATAGTCCGGATCGGCCAGATGGATGGTGCTGTCCCCTCCGACGTGCCAGAACATCGAGCCGCAGCCGAATTCAATCTCCCGCTTCATGTCGTCCGGCCTGAAGCGGACCTTGCCCGCCACCACGAGCTCCACATACTCGACCCCGCGCGGGATGACATGTGGATTGATAGGCTTGTCGCCCGGCGCTTTATAGTAGCTTACATTGGACAGACGCCTGATTCCAGCTCTCACGGCGCGGCTTCTCCCATATTTTTAATCAAATTATCATAGTTTATGTCAATTGCAAGCCAGTCCTCAAGTATGTAATTTAATCGCCATGCAATAAAAGAAGTCAATTGACTTCGGCAATAAATCAAAAAAAGGGAAGATGGCGCATGAAACCGATTTCGGTGCAGTTGTATTCGGTGAGGGAGGAGGCGAAGAACGATTTCGTCGGAGTGCTGAAGAGGATAGCGGCGATGGGCTACAAGGGTGTGGAGCCGGCCGGCTTCCATAATCTCAAGCCAGCCGAGTTCCGAAAGATCGTCGAGGACCTCGGCATGAAGACGTCCTCCAGCCACGGCCCCTGGGCGAATCCGGAGAACCTGCAGGAAGTGATAGACACGGCGGGGATTCTCGGCATAGACCTTGTCTCCACGGGCTACGGTCCGGAGCAGTTCAAGGACATGGCAGCGATCGAAAAGACAGCCGAGACGGTCAATGGGATGGTCGGAAAGCTGAACAAGGCCGGACTCACACTGTTCATGCACAACCACTGGTGGGAGTTCTGCAAGATAGATGGAAGGATCGCCTACGACATCTTCGCCGAGCTCTGCCCGGGAGTCAAATTCGAGATAGACACCTATTGGGCGGCGAACTTCGGGGCCAACGACCCCGCCGAGCAGGTCGCGAAATTCGCAGGCCGCGCACCTCTGCTCCACATCAAGGACGGCTCCCTCGAGAAGGACAAGGCAATGGTCGCGGTGGGAAAGGGCAAGATGAAGTTCAAGAAGGTGATCGCCGCGGCCGACCCGAAGGTGCTAAGGTGGCTCGTCGTCGAACTCGACAGATGCGACACGGACATGATGACCGCGATAGAGGACAGCTACAAGTATCTCGTCGCGAACAAACTCGGCATCGGCAACAAGTAGATGAAATCACGAGGACCGGCAAACAGCGATATAAAGGAGATTCCATGAAGATAGGCATAATCGGATGCGGGAACATCAGCAGGACTTATTTCAACAACGCGAAGCGTTTCGGAGGCCTGGAGCTTGTCGCATGCACCGACATCGTGATGGAGGCTGCCGAGGCGAAGGCGAAGGAATATGGCGTGAAGGCGATGAAGGTTGACGCACTTCTGGCGGACGAAAGCATAGGCATGGTCATCAACCTGACGATTCCGCAGGCTCACACGGAGGTGAACCTGAGGGCGTTGAACGCCGGCAAGCATGTCTACTGCGAGAAGCCTTTCACGCTGGATCTCGCGGAGGCGTCGAAGGCGCTTGATCTGGCGAAGAGGAGGAAGCTCAGGATTGGTTCCGCGCCCGACACATTCCTTGGCGCCGGCTACCAGACGTGCCGGAGACTCATCGACGAGGGGAAGATTGGCAGGCCGATAGCCGGGACGGTGGTCATGCTAGGCAGAGGTCCGGAAAAATGGCACCCCAACGCACCGATATTCTACCAGAAAGGCGCCGGGCCGATGTTCGACATAGGACCATACTACATGACCGCCCTCGTGAGCCTGCTCGGACCGGCGAAGTCGGTGAGCGGATATGCGAGCAAGGCGTTCAAGGAGAGGACGGGCGGAGCCGGCGCATTCGCGGGGAAAAAATTCAAGGTCGAAACCCCTACGCATTATTCGGGCACGGTCGAGTTCGGCTGCGGTGCCCTTGTCAACGTCGCGGTCAGCTTCGACATCCACAGGGGAGCGCACAACCCGGTGGAGATATATGGAACGGAAGGCAGTCTCATATGCCCGGATCCCAACACGTTCGGCGGACCAGTGAAGCTCTATCAACCCTGGATGAAGGACTGGACCGAATGCAACCTCACCCACCGCTACGCTGAGAACAGCCGCATGCTGGGCGCCGCGGACATGGTTGCCGCGCAGAAGTCGGGCCGCCCGCAGCGCTGCTCCGGAGAGCTTGCACGCCATGTGCTCGAACTCATGCTCGCGTTCGAGGAGGCATCCAAGACAGGCAAAAAATACGCGATGAAGACCAGTTGCCAGATTCCAAGGCCGATGGACGCATCGCTGCCGGAAGGGACGCTGGACTGAGGATATCCCATGGGCAACTGCCTCAAAAGACATCCCGGCAATCCTGTCCTGACATCCAAGGATGTCCCCTATCCCGCCACGCTGGTATTCAACGCTGGCGTGGCGAAATTCCAGGGACGATACGTGATGGTCTTCAGAAACGACTACGGAAGCTGGGGCGAGAGGAGACTGGACGGCACCAATCTGGGGCTGGCCTTTAGTGACGATGGCGTGAAATGGAAAGTCAATGGCAAGCCATGCTGGCAGTGGCGCGACGACGAGGTCTGCAGGGTCTATGATCCGCGCATAACGGTGATTGACGGCAGATGCCATCTGTGCTTCGCGGTCGACACGAAGCATGGCGTCTGCGGAGGGATTGCCGTCACCGACGATTTCGATAGATTCGAGATCAAGAGCATTTCGACGCCGGACAACCGCAACATGGTGCTCTTTCCCGAGAGGATCCGCGGGCGCTACTGGCGCCTGGAAAGGCCATTCCCGGTCTACAGCAGGGGTGGCAAGGACCGTTTCGACATCTGGGGATCGGCTTCGCCGGACTTGGCATACTGGGGCGAGTCCAAGCTTGCGGTTGCGGTGGAGCAGATTCCGCTCTGCAACGACAAGATTGGTCCCGGGGCTCCTCCCGTGAGGACACCGAAGGGTTGGCTCGCGGCGATACACATCGTGGACCGCGATGAGAATCGTGGTAAAAACGGCTGGGAGCCTTCCTGGAAGAAGCGCTATTCGATGGGGCTAGCTCTCTTCGATCTGAACGATCCCTTGAAGCTGATCGGACTTGGCAGGGAGCCTGTCCTGACCCCCGAGACGGACTATGAGGTTTCAGGCCTGCCCGGAATGCCGGGCTACAGGAACAACGTCATATTCCCCGGAGGAATGATAGTCGAGGACGGCGGCGAGGTGAAGATATATTATGGGGCCGCCGACTCCTTCATCTGCCTGGCCACCGCCGACCTTGGCGATCTCCTCGAACTCTGCGTAAAAGTCTGAAGCCGTGAACTCCGACTTCCCGCCGCCTGTCAATTTACTTCAAACTATCCACCAATTGCATTCGGGTCCGTGGAAGTTGAGTCCTGGCATCCAGACCTGGTGGATTTGCGGGGTGCCGTTGAGAAAATTCCCGTCGCACTCGCGGAGAAGCCGGGCTCCGAGCTGTTTCACAATTTCCGGGTGATCATAGACTATGTCCTTTTTCTCGGCATAGTCTTCGTTCAGATTATAGAGCTGATAGAGATGCTTGTTGCTGTATTCCATTTTACGCAGTTTCCAGCCTTCACGGGTAGTTATTGCCGGGCCGAGATATGAGGCATAGACCACATAATCATGGAATTTTCCCGCGTCTGATTTGCCATGGATTTCTGGGAGAAATGAAAGTCCATCCTTGCCTTCAGGCGCTTGAACGCCAAGCAGTTCGGCGATTGTCGGCAGGAAATCATAATTGGCGATCAAGCGTTCTGACACAGTTCCCGCTTGGATTTTTCCGGGCCAGCGGATTAGCAACGGAATCCGCACGCCGCCCTCGAGACTGCTCCGCTTCCTGCCTGCCATGCCGTCGTTGCCGTTAAAAATATCCCCGGTGATACCGGAATAAAATTTTCGCGTTACATCATCGAGCTCTTCTCCAGTTTCCAGATTAATCTTCGCATTACAACGTCCTTCCTGATGGTAATATTCTGATTCGTGTCCATTGTCGGAAGCGAAAACGACGAGTGTGTTTTCAGCAATCCCCAGTCGGTCGAGTTCGTCGAGAATAAGCCCTACTGTGCGGTCGAGCCGCAGGACCATCGTGGCGTATTCCTTCTCGTAGTCAGTAAGTTCCGGGTGGTCTTTCAACACGGGGTCAATTTCTGGAACACAAATCGGGCCGTGCGGAAGCTGGCTCGGGTGGAAAAGAAAGAATCGCTTATTCCTATTTTCTCTTAGGAATTCCAGTATTTTCTCGTCAAACAAATCCTGGGAATAAACCGCACGGCCTTTCTTGTCCCGGCGCGATTCCTTGTTCGCTGGACTTTCCCCCGTCGGCGCCTTGCCGAAATCGTCGCGGGTGTTGCCGGGAATATCAATTCTTTTGCCGTTTTCGAATAAGTATTTCGGGAAAAAACCGTGACATTGTTCATGGTCGTAGTAGCCGTAATGGTAGTCCCAGCCATGCCTGCGAAGTTCGCGGTCCGTGGTGGCAAACCCCCATTCCAGTTTGCCGATCTGGGCGGTGAGATAGCCGGCATCGCGCGGGATCTGAGGGAGAAAAACTTCGTCAGCTCCGGGATTCAGGCTGACCGCGTGGATAAGTTCCTGCAACTCGTTCTGCTGGAGCGCGCCACGCGTCAGTTTGTGATAAATTCCGCCTTGGGTGAAAGTCCAGCCACCGCGGTGACAATCATGATTCCCGAGCAGAAGACTCGCTCTTGCCGGTGCACAAAATGCGCATCCGTAGGAGTTCGTAAAACGGATACCTTCGTTGGCTATCCGGTCAATATTCGGAGTTTTGATGAGCTTCTGTCCGTAACAGCTCAAGATACCCCTGCCAAGATCGTCGGCATAAATGTATATGATATTCGGTGTTTCCGAGTTTTTCACAAATATTCAGAGCCCTGTGTTTTTTGCGATTTCCGCAATTAATTTAGATTTCTCAATCGTTACTCCCGGTGGGCAGGAATCGGCATTGGCTATGATAAACAGACCACCGCGACCAACTGATACTGATAGGAATTTTGATTTTCATGATGGATAAGAAATAGAACATGGGCGGTAAAAATCAAGTCTGGAGGTGCGGATTCGGGATATTTCCCAGCCCCTAGGACGGATGCCGGGGCTGGAAAAACGGATTCCCGTCGGTCGAAGGGGAAATCTCTCCGGAATACTCCGAAAAAGAATCTTTGATTCCATCGCGCCCCGGGGCGATTTCAGCGGCTGGATAGATATTTCTTTTCGGGGAGTTTGCGCTCGGAGATCGCAAACTACGCGGAAGCGCGAGCGCGTTCTTCCACGGCTTTCCGATTTCACGGTTCGAACATTTTGGCGTATCTTCCCGGGCTTGTGCCCAGTTTTTTCCTGAATATGCAGCAGAAGTGGGGGTAGTTGTTGAATCCGCAGTCTGCGGCGACTTCCTTCACGCTTTTTCCTCCTTTGCGAAGTTCGCGCGCGCCCACGAACCCCCCCCACGCGCGCAGAGGGCCGAGGGCCGCCCCCCACCCCAACTCCCTGAATCTGCGGCGGAAATGGCTGAAGGACAATTTCATGGAGCGCGCCTC